>JANMSU010000395.1:0-14972 GCA_031389835.1 Chloroflexota bacterium | reverse complement strand
GTCGCGCGAGTTCGAGCAGATGGAGATGCAGTACTTCTGCCGGCCGGATGACGCCCCACGCTTCTTCGACGAGTGGCTCGCGCGGCGCCGTCAGTGGTACGCCGACCTCGGCATCGCCGACGACGTGCTCCGATTCCGCGAGCACGCCGAGAACGAGCGCGCGCACTACGCGGCGAAAGCCATCGACATCGAGTTCAAGTACCCGTTCGGTTGGAACGAGACGGAGGGCATCCACAACCGCACCGACTTCGACCTGCGCCGGCACGGCGAGTACTCCGGCAAGGACCTGCGCTATCACGACGACCTTACGGGTGAGCGCTTCCTCCCGTACGTGGTCGAGACCGCGGTCGGCGCCGACCGCGCGACGTACGCGCTTCTCTGCGCTGCCTACGCGGAGGAGCCCGACAAAGAAGGCGTGCGCGTCGTCCTGCGGCTCCATCACACGCTCGCGCCGTACAAGGTCGCGGTGCTGCCGCTGTCGAAGAACGAGAAGCTCACGCCGCTCGCGCGCGAGGTGTCGGCCGCGGTCCGTCCCCACTTCATGAGCACCTACGACGAGACGCAGGCCATCGGCCGCCGCTATCGAAGGCAGGACGAGATCGGGACGCCACTCTGCGTCACCGTCGACTTCGATTCCCTGGAGGACCGCGCGGTCACGATCCGCGACCGCGACAGCATGGCGCAGGTCCGCGTGCCGTTCGCGGAGCTCGTGCCTGCCCTGCGGGAGCGGCTCGGCGTCTAGCACGGTCGCGCTCGCGGCGCTCCTGTACCTCGCCGCGCACGGCGCGCGCACGCCGTTCCTCGCGCTGCTGGGGCTCAAACGCCTTCGGAACCTCGTACTGGTGATCGCGCCGTACGCGGTCGGCGTTCCCCTCGTCTTCGTGGCAGCAGAGCGCCTCGAGGCAGCGAACGCCGCGGGTCTGGTCGCGCTCGCGCTCGCGCCCGGAGCGCTCCTCGCGTCCGCGGTCGTGAGCGCGGCGGGTGGTCGGCGCTCGGACATGGCCGGCGCGCTCCTGCTCGGCACCCTGATCGCGTCGTTCGTTCTCCTCGTCTCGCGGCCGGACGCGAGCACCCTCGCCCTCACGGGCGCGCAGGCGTTCGTCCTCGCGTCGCTCGCGGCGGGTGCGATGCCGCAGTTCCGCGATCGCGCCCTGGTCGCGCTGCGCTGGGCCGGCTACGTCGCGGGCTTCGCCGTGGTCGCGCTCGCCGTCGCCGGAGGTTCGAAAATCGACGCGACCACCGTGATCGCCGCGCTCGCCGCTGTCGCGGTCACCCTCGCCGTCGCGGCAGCGGCGGCACTGGCACTGCGGCGGGACGTGTTGTCCGCAGTCGCCGCCGCGGGCACGCGCGACCCGATCGTCGCCATCGCGGTCGCGTGGGCGACCGGCGGCCCCGCGGCGACCGGCGTGCCTGTCGTAAGTGCCGCAATCCTCGGCATCGTCGCGGGGGCGCTGATCATCCGGCGGCGCTAGCCTCGGACGATGCTCCCGCTCATCACCACCTTCGTGTCCGGCGCTTTCGCGATCGCCGTGTTGCTGCGCTACGCGCGCAAACGGCGGCCGTCGCACCTCGCCTGGGGGGTGGGCCTCCTGCTCTTCGCGGTGGCCGCCTTCAACGGCTTCCTCGCGCGCAGCAATGGTGCGACCGACCTCGAGTACCGGCTCTTCTATCTCTTCGGAGCGATCGCCAACGTCGCGTGGCTGGCGCTCGGCACGGTCTTCATCGTCGCGCCGCGATTCGGCCGTGCGGCGCTCGCCGTCGTGGGCGCCCTGACCGCGGTCTCCGTCTACGCCGTGTTTTCGACACCTGTCGACATCGCGGTCGCCGTCGACACTGGCAAGGGATTCCCCGATGGCTCGCTGCCGCGGGTCCTTGCCGCGATCGGCAGTGGGGGAGGAAGCATCGTGCTCATCGGCGGTGCGCTGTGGTCGGCGTGGGCGTTCCTGCGCCGGCGCGACCAGGGACGCCGCGCGCTGGCGAACGTGATCATCGCGGTGGGGGTCTTCATCGCCGCGGCCGGCGGGACCGTCGCGTTCACCGGCGCCTCGGGAGTGCTCGAGCTGACGAACCTTCTCGGGGTCTCCGTGATGTTCGTCGGCTTCCTCCTGGCCTAGGTCTCCTTCGGCAGCTCTTCGTCGCCGACGAGGCGCGACGCGAATCGCTGCGCGACCAGCGTGAGCGCGGCGGTAAGCGCGCCGCTCACGGACTGCCAGATCATCTGCTCGGCCTTCGGCGGTTGCTCGACCTCGGCGATCTCCTTCCGCAGCGTCTCGCGCAGCCGCTTGCGCGCCTTGCCTTTGAGCTTGTCCACCCGTCCGCCCAGTCGCGCGATGATCGCGTCGAGGTCAGTGTCAGCGCGGCGCAGCTTGCGGTCCCGCATGCCGCGCGCCACGGTTACCGCGCCCAGGGCGGCGATGGATCCGAGCGTCCCGAACACCGCCAGCGGCTGGCGGCGGACAAGGTTGCGCGGATCGACGTCCTCGCGTAGCCGCGTCCTCAGCTCGCTGAGGTCGACGTCGAGGCTCGCGCGAAGATCGGCTAGCTCGCGCTCCGTCCGAGCAGACGGGCTTTCGCCCAACGCATCGTCTCCTTTAGTGAATTGATCGACCGCGTCGGACCGCGTAGCTCCAGCTTCTTGTAACCGACGTAGCCGGTGAGCCCGGCCAGTGCGAGGAAGATAAGCAGGGTAGCGAGCGCCGCGAGCGGAAATGGCCACCAGATCGCGATGACCGCGATGATCGTCACGGTGAGAGCGACGAAGGTGCAGAGCACGAACGCGAGCGCGATGGCGAGCCACATCGCCGCGCGCAGGTTCGCCTGCACGATCTCCGCGATCTCCTGTCGCGGCAGCTCGAGCTGTTTGCGGATGTAGAGCCGCACGTTGTCGCGGACGCGGCCGAGGAGCGTGCGGTAACCCGGTCGTTCGTACAAGGACGGCGAATGTAGCGCAGGCTCACGCACCGCGGACCAACGGAGCAGGAAATCTGCCAATATCAGCCGATCCGAACCGGAGGTGTCCAAGTGCCCGCACGGCGGCGCGCGACGCGGAGGAAGACGACCAGTAAGGCGAAGAAATGGGTCTACGTCTTCGTCGATGGCAAGGCGGAAGGCAACGCCAAGATGCGCGCGCTCCTCGGTGGAAAAGGCGCCGGCATCGCGGAGATGACCAACGCCGGCCTACCGGTGCCCCCGGGCTTCACGATCACGACGGAGGCGTGCAACGCCTACTTCGCGTCGGACAAGAAGCTCCCGCCGGGGCTGTGGGGCCAGGTCGAGAAGGCGCTCGCCCGAGTGGAGAAGTCCACCGGAAAGAAGCTCGGGGACACGACGAACCCGCTCCTCGTCTCCGTGCGTTCGGGGGCAGCGATGTCGATGCCCGGCATGATGGACACCGTCCTAAACCTCGGTCTCAATGACGAGAGCCGCGCCGCGCTCGAAAAGCTCACCAAGAACCCGCGCTTCGCGTGGGACGCGTATCGCCGCTTCATCTCGATGTTCGGCCGCATCGTGCAGGACATCCCCGCAGAGAAGTTCGATCACGCTCTCGAGGCAAAGAAGAAGGCGACGCGCGCGAAAGGTGACACCGATCTCACGCCGAAGGCCTTGCAGGAGCTTGTCGCCGAGTTCAAGGAGATCGTTCGCCGCGAAACGAAACAGCCGTTCCCGACGGAGCCACTCGATCAGCTTCGGCTCGCGATCGAGGCGGTGTTCGGATCGTGGTTCGGACGCCGTGCGGTCGACTACCGCAACGCGTTCAAGATCCGCCACGACCTCGGGACCGCGGTCAACGTGCAGTCGATGGTCTACGGGAACATGGGCGACGACTCGGGGACCGGCGTCGCCTTTACGCGCGATCCCAACACCGGCGCTAAGGAGCTCTACGGAGAGTACCTCGTCAATGCGCAGGGCGAGGATGTCGTCGCCGGCGTTCGAACGCCGTCGAAGATCTCACAGATGAAGCAGGAGATGCCGAAGGTCTACGCGCAGTTCGAGAAGATCGCGCAGCGGCTCGAGAGGCAGTACCGCGACGTGCAGGACCTGGAGTTCACGATCGAACGCGGCAAGCTCTACATGCTCCAGACGCGGAGCGCGAAACGCACAGCGCGCGCGGCGGTGAAGATCGCGACCGACATGGTGCGCGAGAAGGTCATCAACCGCGACGAGGCGATCCAGCGCGTCGATCCGATGCACGTCGAACAGCTCCTCCTGCCGCGGTTCGACGAGGCGGAGGTCGAGAAGGCGCGGAAAGCAGGTCGCTTCCTCGCGAAGGGGCTCAACGCCTCACCAGGCGCGGCGACCGGACGCGCTGTGTTCGACGCCGACCGCGCCGTGGAGCTCAAGGGCTCGAAGCAGCTGGTCGTGCTGGTGCGGCCCGAGACGAGCCCCGACGACTTCCACGGGATGATCGCCGCGACCGGGATCCTCACCGCTCGCGGCGGGTCGACCAGTCACGCCGCGGTGGTCGCGCGCGGCCTCGGCCTTCCGTGCGTCGCCGGCGTTGCAGCGCTGGACATCGACCTGCTGAAGCGCGAAATGCACGTGGGCGATAAGACCGTGCGTGAGGGCGAGGCGATCTCGATCGACGGCACGACCGGTGAGGTCTTCCTGGGCGAGCTACCCACGATCCAACCCAACTACCGGGAGGAGAAGGAGCTCATCGAGCTGCTCACCTGGGCCGATCAGCGCCGGACGCTAGGCGTGTGGGTCAACGCGGACACGCCCGAGGAGTGCCGTCTCGCCCGCGAGCTCGGCGCCGAGGGCGTCGGCCTCGCGCGGACGGAGCACATGTTCCGGCAGGCTGAGCGCCTGCCGATCGTGCAGGACATGATCATGGCCGACGAGGTCGAGGGACGGAAGAAGGCGCTCGCGAAGCTGCTCCCGTTCCAGCAGGGTGACTTCTTCGAGATGTACAAGGCCATGGACGGCCTGTCCGTTGTGATCCGCCTCATCGACCCGCCACTGCACGAGTTCCTGCGCGAGTACGCCGACGTGGACGTCGATATCGCTGTCATGCGCGCCACCGGCAAGAACGGCGCGGAGCTCGAGCGCAAGGAGAAGATCGAGCGAAGGCTGCAGCAGCTGCACGAGGACAATCCCATGCTCGGCCTGCGCGGCTGCCGCCTCCTGCTCGTGTACCCGGAGATCCTCGAGATGCAGATCCGCGCGATCCTCGGCGCCGCGATCGACGCAGCCGAGCAGGGGATCAAGGCGAAGCCCGAGATCATGATGCCGCTCGTCGGTGTGATGGGTGAGCTCGACCGGCTGCAGGAACAAGTCCTCGCCGTCGCCGCCGCCGTCTTCAAGGAGCGCGGCAAGAAGGTGCCCTACAAGTTCGGCACGATGATCGAGATCCCGCGCGCATGTCTCATCGCCGACGAGATCGCGACGAAGGCGGAGTTCTTCTCCTTTGGCACGAACGACCTGACGCAGACGATCCTCGGCATCTCGCGCGACGACGCGCAAAAGAGCTTCCTCACGAAGTACGTCGAGCAGAAGATCATCCCGGCCGATCCGTTCCAGGTGCTCGACCGCGACGGCGTGGGCGCAATGATGAAGATCGCTATCGAGCGGGGCCGGAAGACGCGGCCGGGTCTCAAGATCGGGATCTGCGGCGAGCACGGTGGCGACCCGTCGTCGATCGCTTTCTGCCACGAAGCCGGCCTCACCTACGTGTCGCCGTCGACGTACCGGGTGCCGGTCGCGCGTCTTGCCGCGGCGCAGGCCGCGATCGCGGGAGCGGCCGAGAAGGACCGCTAACATCGGCGCCATGGCCACCAAAGTTGAGCGCGGCGCGAAGCTCTCACGCGACCGCAGCGTCGCATCGCTGCGCATCCGCGAGCGCTCCGAGGAGCTCGAAGGCACGACGCTCGCGCCGTACGCGACGAAGAGCTCCGAGGGCAAGCGCGACAAGTCAGACGAGGCGTCACCGACGCGGACCGCATTCGCGGTCGACCGCGACCGCATCATCCACAGCAAGGCGTTCCGACGCACGAAACACAAGACGCAGGTCTTCCTCGCGCCGGTGGGCGATCACTACCGCACTCGGCTCACCCACATCCTCGAGGTGAACCAGATCGGTCGCGCGCTCGCGCGCGCGCTAAGGCTGAACGAGGACCTCGTCGAGGCGATGGCGCTCGGACACGACATTGGGCACACGCCGTTCGGTCATATCGGCGAGGAGCTGCTCGCGCGGTTCCTGCCCGAGGGTTTCCGTCACAACCAGCAGAGCGTTCGGATCGCCGAGAAGCTCGAGAAGAACGGCGACGGTCTGAATCTCACCAAGCAGACCCGCGACGGGATCCTCAAGCACAGCTCGCCCACCGAAGGCGGGCTCGAGACCGCCGCCTGGGGCGAGCCGGAGACGCCTGAGGGCTGGGTCGTCCGCTATGGCGACAAGATCGCCTACCTGCACCACGACATCGACGACGCGATGCGGGCCGAGATCATCACCGAGGCCGACCTGCCGCGGGACATCCGCTCCGCGCTCGGTTCGGACCGTGCGGAGCGGCTCGACACGATGATCTACGACGTCGTCGTGACCTCCTACGGCAAGCCCGAGGTGACGATGAGCGACGAGGTGCTCGAGGCGACCAACGCGCTGCGCAAGTTCATGTTCGACAACGTGTACCTCGCCGGCCCGGCAAAGACGGAGGACGAGAAGGCCCAGGGGGTGCTGTGGGAGCTCCTCCAGTACTTCGAGGCCCATCCCGACCGCATGCCGGCGGAACACCAGCGGATCGCCGGACAGGAGAACGTGAAGCGAGCGGTCGCCGACTACATCGCGGGCATGACCGACGGGTACGCCCTGGACACGTTCACCAGCCTGTTCATCCCGGCGGCCTGGAGCCACCTCTAAGCAGCGGGCTTCGGGTTTCTGTGTCTGCACACCTGCCTCGCTTCGCTCGGCGTGTGCAGCAGAAGCCGGCGGCCGCGCCGCCGGCTTCTGTAACAGGCGCGCAACTTGCAGCGAGGACCAAGTCTTGAGGGAGCTCCAGTTGAACGAGGTCCAGGTGAGCGGCCATGCCGTCCAGTTCTACGAGCGCGAGTCCTATTTGCTGGACAGCCTTACCGATTACATCGGCTCGGCCCTCTCCGCCACCGGGGCGGGCATCGTCATCGCCACCCCCCCGCACCGCGAGGGGCTGGCGCAGCGGCTCAGGGCACGAGGGCTCGACGTCGTGGGTGCTGGCGCCGAGGGTCGGTACGTGGCGCTCGACGCCCGTGACACGCTCGCTCGCTTCATGGTCGACGGCTGGCCGGACCCGGCGCGCTTCGACGACACCGTCGGGACCCTTATCGACAAGACGCGTCAGCGTGCGCCGCAGATCCGAGCCTTCGGTGAGATGGTCTCTCTGCTCTGGGCGGACGGGAACCGCGAGGCGGCCATCCGTCTCGAGGAGCTGTGGAACGAACTCGGGACGCGGATGCCCTTCTCGCTGCTATGCGCCTATCCGATCGAGGCCTTCCACGACACCTCGCACGCGAAGCCGTTCGGGGACATGACGGCGACCCACGCGCAGGTCATCCCCGCGGAGAGCTACATGGGACTCGAGGCGGACGCGCAGCTCCGTCTGATCGCACAGCTTCAGCAGCAAGCCGCCGCGCTCGAGGCGGAGACGATCCAGCGCCGCACCGCGGAGGCTGAGCTGCGCAAGAAGATGGAGCTTCTCGCGGACGCGGATCAGCGCAAAGATGAATTCCTCGCGATGCTCGGTCACGAGCTGCGCAATCCGCTCGCGCCGGTCACCACCGCGCTGCAGCTCATGCGTCTGCACAGCGACGAGCCGCTCCGGGTCGCCCGAGCGCGCGAGACCATCGAGCGACAGGTCGAGCACATGACGCGGCTCATCGACGATCTGCTCGATGTGTCGCGGATCACGCGTGGCAAGATCGAGCTTCGCCACGAGGCAGTCGTCCTCTCGTCGCTGGTCGCGCGCGCTGTCGAAGCCGCCCGACCGATCATCGACGAGCGCGGCCATCGACTGAGCCTGGATCTTCCGGACGAGCCCGTGACGCTTAACGGAGATCCTGCGCGCCTTGAGCAGGTGATCGCGAACCTCCTGAACAATGCCGCGAAGTACACGGATGTGGGCGGCCGCATCTGGGTTCGCGCGACCGTCCACGACGGCCAGCTGATCCTGTCGGTCAAGGACAACGGCGCGGGACTGGCCCCGGGGATGTGCGACAACGTCTTCGATCTCTTCGTGCAGGGCCCGGAGGTGCGCGCGTACGCGCGTGGCGGGCTTGGCATCGGCCTCACCCTTGTCCGCCGTCTCGTGGAGATGCACCACGGCACGGTGGAGGCGCGGAGCGAGGGGCCTGGCCTGGGTTGCGAATTCATCGTTCGCCTACCGCTGGGTGTGGTGTCGCATGTCGCACCGAGCGACCATCCGAGCGACGCGGCCCTCGCCGGTCTGCCGAAGCGGAGGGTCCTCGTCGTTGACGACAACGTCGACGCCGCCGACGCGCTTGCGGAGCTTCTGCGCGACTTCGGACACGACGTGCGGGCGGTCCATGATGGTCCCAGCGCGATCGAACAGGCCGCGATCCATCGTCCGGACATCGTGCTGCTCGACATCGGCATGCCCGGCTTCGATGGCTACGAGGTCGCGCGGCGGATGCGCACCGAGCTTGGGTTGAAGGCGACGCTCGTCGCTCTTACGGGATACGGCGAAGCCCGGCACCGCCGACTGTCGCGCGAGGCCGGGTTCGATCAACACGTGACGAAGCCGGTCGATATCCGAAAGCTGCAGACCCTCCTCACTCTTCCGAACTGACCCGGCGGGGTCCCGGCGCCTCGCGCGTGGGTGCAACGTTAGGCCGCTAACGTTGTCGCGATGCCTGGTGACTTCGACCTTGTCAAAGAGCGCGTCGACATCGTCCAGCTCATCGGAGAGAGCGTTCCACTCAAGAAGGCTGGCCGCGGCTACGTAGGGCTCTGCCCGTTTCACGGAGAGAAGACGCCGTCGTTCCACGTTGATCCCGAGCGCCGGACCTACAAGTGCTTCGGATGTGGGGAAGGGGGAGACGTCTTCACCTGGCTTGAGAAACGTCAGGGTCTCAGTCCAGCGGAGGCGCTCACCGAGCTCGCCGAGCGCGCCGGCGTCGAGCTGACGCGGCGCGCCCCGGAGGAGCGCAAGTTCGAGGATCGCCTGCTGCAGGCGAACGATGCGGCGGCGTTCTACTTCCGCCAGGCACTGCGCAAGACTCCGCGTGGTCAGACGGTGGCGGAGTACATCGCCAAGCGCGGCATCACGCCCGAGTCGGTCGACGCCTTCGGCATCGGGTACGCACCCGACGAGCGCGAGAGCCTCCTGGCCTACCTGAAAAAGAAGGGCTTCAGTGAGGACGAGGCCGTCGCTGCCGGTCTGATCACGAAGAACGACCGTGGTCTATGGGACCGTTTCCGTGATCGCCTGATCGTCCCGATCCGCGACCGGCGCGGCAGGGCCATTGCCTTCGGCGGCCGCGCCCTCCGGGACGACCAGCAGGGGAAATACATCAATTCCAATCAAACGCTTCTCTTCAACAAGAGCGCCACCCTCTACGGGCTCGACAAGGCCAGCGCGGCCATCCGGAAGGAGGGGACCGCGGTGATCGTCGAGGGCTACTTCGACACGATCGCCTGCCACCAGGCGGGCTTCGGCAACGTGGTGGCGTCGATGGGAACGGCGCTGACGGAGGACCAGTACCGGGTGCTCAACGACATGAAGATCGAGCGAGCCATCGTCGCCTTCGACGGCGACGCCGCCGGACAGCGCTCGGCCGAGTCGCGCGGACGGGAGCTGCTGAGCGCCCTCAGCCGCTTCGGGGCGGGCGCCGGAGGCGGCCAGCTGGGCACCCGGACCGGCCTGTCGCTCTTCGTGACCGTGCTGCCCCAAGGCCTCGACCCGGACGACGTCGCTCGGAAGGACCCCGAGCTGTTCCGCCGGCTCCTGGCGGAGGCCACGCCGCTCCTGGAGTTCCTGATCGACCGCGTGCGCGAGACGTCGCGTCTGGACCGGCCCGAGGGACAGCTTCGGTTCCTCCAGCGCACCGCCGCCCTCATCGCCGAGGAGCCCGACCCCGTCCGAAGAGAGGTGTACCTCTCGAAGGTGGCGGGAAGCGCCGGCGTTGATCCAGCGTTCCTTAGAGAGAAGCTCCCTGCGGCCGGAAAGACGACGAAGCGGACCGCGCGAACGCCGACCGAGTCAGCGCCTGCAGCGCGTGGCGAAACGCCGGTGCCGAAACAAACTCCCTCCGCCGAGCGTTACGTCATGGCACTATTAACTCGATATCCGGAGGACATCTCGCGCGCCGACCTCGCACCAACCGACCTGACAGACCCCCTCCTGCGTGAACTCTACGAACAGCTCCAGGCGGGGAAGGGTCCGCATTCTGACTTGCCGACTCATCTAGCCGCCCTCGCCGCGGCACTTGGCGCAAATGCGCCTGAGCTCGACGAACAGACGGACCCAGGTCAGGTGATCGAGATCGCAGCGCGGAACCTCCGGGAAGCAAACTTGCGGCGTCGTCTGGGTGAAGCGCGGGTCCAGCTCGCGCGAGCGGTGGGCGACGTCGGAGGGCTGGATGGCGAGATCGCGCGCATGGGCGAGGACCTCCAAAGGCTCATGAAGGTGCGCGAGCGCCGGACGGTGCTGCACAGCGAGCTGGAACGAGAAGAGGATCGATGAAAGCGACTAAGGAAAAAGAGACCGAAAAGGCCGCCGTTCCCGAGCGCACTGGGATCCACCCGGAGCACAAGGAGCAGGCGGAGCGTTTGCTGGCGCGCGGCCGCCAGCAGGGCTATGTCACCCAAGAGGACATCGTGCGCGCGATCCCGGACGCGGAGCCCGGCGAGGTCGAGGAGCTGCTCCTCGCGCTCGACGACAACAACGTCGAGATCCTCGAGGCCGAGCGCGGGCCGAACTGGTCCCAGGTCAAAGAGGAAGAGGAAGAGACCGAGGAGCTCCAGCGCGAAGATGCAATCTCCGCGGTCCTGGCGAGCGACCTCATCAGCGTCGACGACCCGGTCCGCATGTACCTCAAGGAGATCGGCAAGGTCCCGCTGCTCACCGCCGAGGAAGAGGTCAACCTCGCGAAGTCGATCGAGCTTGGCGAGCAGGCGCTCGTGTCGCCCACGCTCTCCGTCGTCCACCTTTATGAGCTGGGCGTCGAGGTCAAGAAGCGCATGGCCCTTGGTCGTCCGCGTGAGTTCGTCGATGAGGCCACCCGCTTCACGGTCAAGGCTCTCACGCGCAGCCTCGGCGACGCGGAAGGTGGCAAGGAGCTGCGCCGCCTCACCAACCGTCTGCTGAAGCTGCGCGATCCGCTGAAGGCCGAGGCGAACAGCAAGGAGATCTCGACCGAAGCGAAGGTGCTCATCGACGAGACCGTCCTGCTGATCGACGCCGCCAAACGCGATCCGCACCGTCTCGCCTACCGCATCCTGCCGCAGTACGCGAAGATCCACGGACCGGCCGAGGGCGCGGAGCGCCTGGGCGAGCTCGTCATGCTCGGTCAGGAGATCCGCGACGTCCTCGTGAAGAACCTCAACATGCTCATCGAGTCGGATGCCGACGAGCAGCGCGCGCTCCGTCGTCTCGCGGACGAGCTCATCCAGAAGGGCGACGATGCAAGGCACAACCTTACCGAGGCGAACCTGCGTCTCGTCGTCTCGATCGCGAAGAAGTACATCGGTCGCGGCATGTCGTTCCTCGACCTGATCCAGGAAGGGAACATCGGGCTGATCCGCGCGGTGGAGAAGTTCGACTACCGAAAAGGCTACAAGTTCTCGACGTACGCCACGTGGTGGATCCGTCAGGCCATCACGCGCGCCATCGCGGACCAGGCGCGCACGATCCGCATCCCGGTCCACATGGTGGAGACGATCAACAAGCTCATCCGCGTGTCACGTGGCCTGCTCCAGGAGCTCGGTCGCGAGCCAACGGCGGAGGAGATCGCTGAGCGCATGCTGATCACGCCGGACAAGGTGCGCGAGATCGTGAAGGTCTCGCAGGAGCCGGTGTCACTCGAGACGCCGATCGGTGAGGAGGAGGACAGTCACCTCGGTGACTTCATTCCCGACAACCAGGCGCTCGCGCCGTCCGATGCGGCTTCGCACAAACTCCTAAAGGAGCAGGTGGAGAGCGTTCTCGAGGGACTGACCGGGCGCGAGCGCCGCGTGCTCCAGTTGCGCTTCGGTCTCGAGGATGGCCGCACACGCACGCTCGAAGAGGTCGGTCGCGAGTTCAACGTGACGCGCGAACGGATCCGCCAGATCGAAGCGAAGGCGCTGCGCAAGCTGCGTCATCCGAGCCGCAGCCGCAAGCTCAAGGACTATCTGGAGTAGCGGTCGTAGCTCACGATCTCTGAGATTGGCTTGCGTCCTCCGGGACGCGCGTTCGGACGCGGATCCTTGGTCGAGACGGGCCGGCCGATCATGACGATCGAGCGCGCGGTCCGCTCGGCCGGGATGCCGAGGATCCGTTTCGCTTCGACCTGCTGCGTATCGTCGCCGAACCAGGCGACCCCGGCGCCGTAGCCGAGCGCGTGTGACGCGATGAGAAGGCGCTCAGTCACTCGACCTTCGTCATAAGCCTCGCTCACCCCCGCGCCGTCCAGCACGATCGCTATACCAAGCGGCGCGGCGGCAAGCCAGTTGATGGGAGTTCGCAGGTCGCTGATCTGCTTGAGCAGGGCCTTGTCCTTGACGACGACGAAGTGCCACGGCTGCGTGTTCCGCGAGCTCCCCGTCCATTGCGCGACTTTCAGCAGCTGTTTCACCACGTCGTCCGGCACCTGCTCAGTCGCGTACTGCCGGATCTGACGCACCGTGCGCATGCGATCGATCAACAGCACGGACGCTAGCATTCGCGGGCAATGCCGGAGCGCGAGGTGGACCAGGGCGAGCTTGAGCGACTTAGCTCCGCCCTGCGTCTGGCGGAATCCGCGCTCGAGGAAGCACTCGAAGCCGCGGACAATCTGGGGAATTTCGACCGACGTTTCGACGTCCCGCGCGCGATCGGCGGAGCCCAGCGTCTGGTGCAGAACGCGAACGAAGCGGTCGAGGCGGCGCGACAGAAATAGCTGGCTAGCATCCCTGTCGTGCGCCACCCGCGACAGCGCGCCCGCTAAGGCTCCGGTACCCTCACTCGCTAGAGCCCAGACGGAGGTCGCATGTCAGAGCACCGGCCGGTCCACGAGGAGCCACGCCTTGAAGATCACAAGGTTTACGCGCTCCTCGCGATCCCAGTCTTCCTCGTGACCATCTTCATCGTCGTGCTGCTCGCGATGTTCGGCACCTCGCCCCGACCGTAGCGTCGGGGCCATTTATGGCCCCATCCGGCGGCTGTGCAGTACTGGGGTACTGGGTCGTTTCATCGTCTGGCGCAGGTGAGCCTGAAGAAAGTCCCTTGCTGGTCCTTACCCCCCTTATGAGCAGCCCCGAGCCCGTTAATGGATAGGAGGACGTTACTCGCGCGAGCGGGGCGAAACTCCGGGAGGTAAGCATTTGGGTAAGTGTGCGACTGCTCTATTGGTCACTGTCGTCGCAATCGCGCTGTCGATCTCAGTTGCGACCCCCGCGATGGCGGCACGGGGTGGCCCCGGCGGTGGTGGTAGCTCGAGCGTCAGCCTTGTGCTGGTCGACTCTACCGACGGCCTGGCACACGCCGGTCAGCGGGTGACGTTCGCAGTCGCCACGACCGCGACCTCCAGCCCCTTCGTGAGCCTGAACTGCTATCAGGGCGGAGTCTGGGTCTACACCGCCTCAGCCGGCTTCTTCGCGGCCTACCCGTGGTCGCGGAACTTCACCCTCTCGTCGACTGCGTGGATGAGCGGCGAGGCGGATTGCACCGCACGGCTCTACTCGACCAAGACCGGTACGAGGACCACAACGCTCGCGACACTGAGCTTCCACGTGAACCCGTAACGCGACGCAGAACCTGCAAGCCGAGAGGCCCCGACTTTCGTCGGGGCCTCTCTCGTTGACCGTTCGCTCGTTACGCGATCAGTTGACGATGGTCAGGGTCGTGGTCTCGCAGTGACTCGATCCTGCCACGAACGGATTGCTGCTCGTGAAGGCCACGTTCCAAGAGACTGTGGTCGACGCGAGAACTCGGACGGTCGTGTTCGTGGTCGTGCGCGTGACACCCGAGGCCGCGTTGCTGAGGAGGAATGTCTCCGTGTCCCTCAGCACCGTGCCTGTGCAGTTGCCGCTTTCGTACAGCGTGAACGACAGGCTTCCGCTCACTGTGGAGCCCCCACCGGTCGTGATCGTCGCTGAGTCGTTCGGCAGCCAGTTCTGAGCGGTGCTCGTAGATGACGTATCGGTCACCTGGACCGACTCGTTCGCCGCGTTGCAGGCGTTCGCCGTGGGATTGTTGTTCACGTCACCGCCGTAGTTCGCGATCCAGCGGTACGTGCCGACCGCGGTCGGAGTGAAGCTGGCTGAGGTGTAGTTCCCGTTGCCGTTCACCGACACCGTCGATGTGAAGATGCTCGGGGCGGTGCACATGGCGTCATTTGGGCCGTACAGGTTGAACGTGATCGTGCCCGTAGCGTTGTCCGTCGCTCCGCTCAGGGTCGCGACGTCGCTGAGTGTGCCCTGGCCGAGGGCGATGTTTGCCGATGCCTGCGTCGTCAGCGCGGGGCTCCGCGGGTTGACCACGACGGACTCGTTCGCCTCGTTGCAGCCGTTGGCGGTCGGGTTGTTGTTGATATCGCCGCTGTAATTGGCGATCCAGCGGTAGGTTCCGGCGGTCGTCGGAGTGAAGCTGCCCGAGGCGTAGCTGCCATTTCCGTTGACCGTGGCCGTCGAGCTGAAGATCGAGGTGGCGCAGTTCGCGTCGTTCGGACCATACAGGTTGAACGTGATCGTGCCGGTCGCCGTGACCGTCGCGCCACTGAGGGTCGCGGTGTCACTGAGCGAGCCGCTGCCGACAACGATCGGCTCAGATGCCTGTGTCGTCAGCGCCGGGCTGCGCGGGCTG
>JANMSU010000380.1:0-3281 GCA_031389835.1 Chloroflexota bacterium | reverse complement strand
CGCGGTAACCGACGCCGCCGTAGAGGGCGACGACGCGCGCATGACGGAAGCGACCGAGGACCTCGATCTCACGGGCGACCTGTTGCCCGAGCTCACGGGTCGGAACGATCACGAGTGTGAATGGGGCGCCGGCACGTCCTTCGATCCGCTCGAGGATCGGCAGCGCGAAGGCGCCGGTCTTTCCGGTGCCGGTCTGCGCCTGGGCAAAGACGTCGCGCCCTGCGCGGAGCGGCGGTATCGCGAGCTCCTGAACAGGCGTGAAGGTGGTCCAGCCGAGCTGCTTCACAGCGCGGTCGAGGTCGTGGGTAAGCGAGATCAACTGTTTTCCTTTGCGGGCAACAAAAAAGCGAGCCGAAACGTGACTCGGCTCGCTGTCAGTGACGCGTATCGCCAACTGTTTCTTGAAGGACCCGAGTGATTTTCTTAGGTCAGCATACAGGCTGGCTCGTCAGAAAGCGATCCCCCGCTCAGCGGCAGGTTACGCCCGCGGCACGCGAGGTAGCGTCACCGACCGGGGTCAGATTGCGTATGGAGACGATCTCCGCTGTCCAGCCATCCGCCGTGCATTCCTGCGCGGTCGTCACGGTGAAGACGCCGGTCGATACCGAGAAGACGTTCGGGTCGAGGGCACCGCGCTGCTCCGAAACGACACGGCTCCCGATCGAGAATCGCAGCAGTGCGCTGTCACCCTGTCGCGCTCCTTCCAGCGTCCAGGTGAACGTGACTCGGTATCCGCCGGTGTCAAGACGCACGGCGGTCCCGGGACCAGAAGTGACGCGAACCGTGGCAGGCGCGGCAGTCGCGGTCCGGGTCGGTGGGAGCGTGACGATCGCGTCATCGTCGTCGGGCGACGCGACCACGCCAACTCGAGTGAGCAGCGCGACCGATGAGCCAAAGGCGAGCAGCGCGAGAACCAGCACACCGACGAAGATCCCCACGGGCGTTGCCCAAACAGAAGGACGCTGTTGGCGGGGCACGACAACGATGTCGCTCCGCGGCTCGGGCTCCACGTCGATGGGAGGTTGGGTTGGAGGTTGCCCGGGCTCCTGCCGGTAGCTCATACGCCCGTCACCACGCCACGATGGTAGGCCCGCTTACTCGCCCGGTGTAAGGTCGACCGGCCGGGGAAGCCCTGGAGGGCCGACGCAGAGGCGGCGGCCGGACCCGAGGTCAACCGTCGGGTTCTGGAGAGTTGGGAAATGCTCGAAACCATGTCGTTCGCGTTACCGATCGTCGTGCTCGTCGCGCTTTGGATCACGAGCCTGTCTTTGAAGGCGAGCGGCAAAACGCCGCTGCCCGCCGCGATCTACGCGATCCCGATCGCGGGCCTCGTTCTGGCGGCCCTGGCCAACACCGCGGTCATCGTCGACGCCGGTCACGTCGGTGTCGTGACGCGCTTCGGCGCGGTCACCGGCAACATCTTCGAACAGGGACTCAACTCCAAGATCCCCTTCGCGGAGAGTGTGTGGATCGCCGATGTCCGCACGCAGAAGGAGCAGGTCGATGCTGCGGCGGCGTCAAAGGATCTGCAGGAGGTCAAGTCCACGATCGCGCTGAACTATCACCTAGACGCGAAGCACGCCTCCACGGTGTACCGCGAGATCGGCCCGCAGTACAAGACGCGGATCGTCGACCCGGCGATCCAGGAAGCCTTCAAGTTCACAACCGCGCAGTTCACCGCCGAGGAGCTCATCACGCAGCGTGAGGAAGTCAAGAACCGCGCGCGTGGATTCCTCCGTGAACGGCTCGGCCAATTCAACGTCATCGTCGACGAGCTCAACATCGTGACCTTCGAGTTCTCACGCGCGTTCAACGACGCCATCGAGGCCAAGCAGGTCGCCGCCCAACGCGTCCAGCAATCCCTGAACGAGCAGCAGCGCGCAAAGGTCGAAGCCGACACGCGCGTGATCGCCGCGCAGGGCGACGCCTCGGCGGTCCTGACCCGCGCAAAGGCCGCGGCCGAAGCCCAGGCTCTGCAGCAGCGGACCCTGAGCGACATCTACGTCCAGTTCCTCGCGGTGGACAAGTGGGATGGAAAGATGCCGCAGGTAACCGGTAGCGGCGCCACGCCCTTCATCACGCTTCCGACTCCGTAGCTCCAAGCGAGCGTTCGAGCGCACGCCGTGCCGCCCGTGACTGGTCGGAACGGCGTGCGCTCCCTTAGAGTGGACAGCGATGACAAATAAGGCGGCATTTCCCAACGACCTCGGCACAAGCGAGTCCGGGCACGTCGTTCAGTTCTATGAGCGGAGCCCGTATCTCGCGGACCGCGTGAGCGCGTTCATCGCGCCCGGTCTCAAGGCCGGCGAGGCCGGGATCGTCATCGCCACACCCGAGCACCGGGAGATGATCCAGGTTCAGCTCGGTGCTCTCGGCGTGGATGTGGCCAACATGCGCAAGCAAGGGTCGTACGTCGACCTCGACGCGGCCGAGACGATGTCGCGTTTCATGATCAACGGACAGCCGGACCCGACGCGGTTCGTCGACGTGATCGGCGGGACGATCACGCGGGCACGACCGAAGGCGCAGTTCCCGATCGTCCGTGCCTACGGCGAGATGGTCGCGCTTCTCTGGGCCCAGGGCCGTCAGGAGGCCGCGATCAACCTCGAGGAGCTCTGGAACGAGCTGCTCGGACACCACCCGTTCTCGCTGATGTGCGGCTACCCGATCGAGGGTCTGGGCGAGCCCGACTCACCGACCGTCCGCCAGATGATGGCGTCGCACTCCAAAGCCCACCCCTGGGAGCCGCGGATCTAGCGCTTGAGGCTGACCCTTCTCCTCACCGCGACGCTCATCGTTGCCGCGTGCGGGGGTCCGAAGACGATCGAGTTCTCTCCCTCGCCCACGTCTCCGGTCGCGGTCGCCAGCTCCACGCCGCGAGTTCTCGATCCCGCGGCTCCGTGCGAGCAGTGTTGGCCGCTGAGCGGGCTGCCTGCCGCGAGCGGCGCGGCGACGGACCGAAAGCCGCTGCTCATCAAGATCGACAACGCCCCCGCCGCACGGCCGCACTACGCGATCAATCAGGCGGACATGGTCTTCGAGATCATCGTCGAGGGCGGCGTCACGCGGCTCGCGGCGGTGTTCCACGCGCAAGACCCAGCGCAGATCGGCAGCGTGCGCTCGGCACGACTCGTCGACCGCACGCTGACGCAGATGGTCCGCGGTGCGCTCGTGTATTCAGGCACGTCGGCACATGCGCTGACGCTCATCAGTAAGGACGCCGCGGAGAAAAAGTACGTCGAGCTCTCCGCCGATCATGCCCAGGGCTACTTCCGAGTGAA
>JANMSU010000355.1:0-5301 GCA_031389835.1 Chloroflexota bacterium | reverse complement strand
ACGTCGATGACGCGCTCGCGGCCGGTCCAACGACGGACGGCGTAGGCGGTGAAGGAATCGAGGAAGTGCTTTCGAGCGATATCGCCGGGCTCAATGATCGCCGTGAGGTTCACCGACGTATTGCGTTCGATGAGCTCGTTCGCGAAGCGCTCGCAAAGCGCGATCTGCTCGCCCGAGAGCACCAGTCCGAGCCGGACCACCTCGTCCGCGAGCGCGGCGAACGGAGGCGAGGCGACGGGCACGCCGGTATCGTACGTGTGTGAGGATGAGAGCGGCACGCTTCGCCGCGTTCGCGTGCGCGCTGCTCTTCTTCGGAGTCGTGTCGCGCGCCTCCGCAGCATCGTTTAACATCGACATGGCCAACACGAGATTCCTTCCCGACATCCTGACGATCACCGCCGGCGACACGGTGACGTGGACGAACCGTGACAACGCGCATCACAACGTCGTCTTCCTCACGGGCCTGGGCCAGACGGAGAACTTCGGCCTGGGTCAGAGCGCATCGCTGCGGTTCATATCTGCCGGGACGTACAAGTACCTCTGCGCGCTTCACGGGCAGAGCATGTCAGGCACGGTCGTGGTGAGACCCGCCGATGGACCGATCGCGGTCATCGTGGGTGGCGCACCGACATTCGTGCCGCCGACGCCGACGCCGGTGCCGAGCCCTGGCGTCGTCGTCCGCGGCGCGGATGAGGCGCCGGTGCTGCCCGCGGACACGACGAGCACGAGCCTCGACGCCAGCCGCGCTGCGGTCTTCGCCGGTATCGGGGCGCTGGTCGTCTATCTGCTCGCACGCGGCAGCGCGCTCCTCCGCCGCCGATGAAACTTGCGCGTTTCGCGACCGTCGCGGGCGCGCTTCTGTTCGTCGCGATGGCCACCACCGCATCGGCTGCGGTGAGGTCCGTCGACATTTCGGGTTTCGCGTTCGTACCGCAGAGCGTGACGATCGCCGTAGGCGACACGGTCACGTGGACCAATCGGGACGCCGCGGCGCACAGCGCCCGCGTCAACGGCGTCGGGACCACCGCGGTGCTGACGCAGGGGCAGAGCGGTTCGCTGTCGTTCATGAATGCCGAGACATTCCCGTACGACTGCGGCATACACGGTTCTTCGATGACGGGCACGGTAATCGTTCGCGCGGCGGCGACAGCGCCGCCGACTCCCGTGCCGACACCGCTCCCAACGGTCGCGCCGACCGTTGCACCGACGCCGGTACCGACACCCGTGCCCACCGTCGCGACGACGGTCCCGCCGACGCCTATCCCAAGCCCATCGCTGACGGCGAGCGCGGTTGCGACGATCGCAGCGAGCGGGACCGCGGCGCCGACCGTCGCCGTGGCCGCCCCGACGCAGCAAGCGCCCGCTCCGGCGGGTGGAACCACCGATCTCACGGTGCTAGCGCTTATCGCGGTCGCGCTCCTCATCACCCTTGCTGCGGTCGGGCTCCGACGCTCTAGGGCCCGTTAGGCGCGCGCCCTGCATAGCAAGTGGTGCCATGCCGAATGAGACAATCAAACGACCGATGACGGTCTTACGCGTGGCTTCGCCCGCCGACGACATCGCCGAAGTGCTCATCGACGAGCAGACGATCGCCGGGAAGGTGCGCGAGCTCGGCGCGGCGATCGCCGACGACTATCGCGGCAAGGATCTCGTCCTGGTGAGCATCCTCAAGGGCGCCCTGCCCTTCCTCGCCGACCTCATGCGCCAGATGCCGATCCCGCTCGCGCTCGACTTCCTCGAAGTCTCGTCGTACGGCGAGGCGACCGAGTCGAGCGGGAACGTGCGGATCCTCAAGGACCTTGCGAAGCCGATCGAGGGACGTGAGGTCGTCGTCGTCGAAGACATCCTCGACACCGGTCACACGCTCTCGTACGTGATCGAGCACCTCCGCTCGAAACTACCCCGGTCGGTCCGGCTCTGCACGCTGCTCGACAAGCCCGCGCGCCGTATCGTGCCGATCCAGATCGACTACCGCGGGTTCGAGATCCCCGACAAGTTCGTCGTGGGATACGGGCTTGACTACGCCGAGCGATACCGCAACCTGCCGTTCATCGGCGTGCTCAAGCCGGAGGTGTATCGGGTGGCGCCGTGACCCGGCGAACGCTCCTCGGGTACCTCGCAGCGTGCGTCGTCATCGCCGCGTCGACGGCAACGTTCTCCCGACCCGCGCTGGCAATGCCGCTCGCGGCTGTGCCCGCGAGCGTGCGGGTGAACATCTCTCTCTACGGCACGTCGTACGCCGTGATCGGCTCGACCGGCGCGATGACCGCGACCGCCGAGGATGGAAGGCTCCTGTACAAGGGCGGACAGCGCATGGTCGCCCGCAGGAACGTGCAGCGCATCGAGGGCGAGCCGGTCACGCTCCCGCCGGCGCGCACGGGTCTCTCAAGCGCGGACAGGGCAAGCCGGCTCGAGCTCGTGCGCGAGGCGCGGCGTGCGTCGCGTGAGGCGCAAGTCAGCGGGAAGCTGGTCACCATCCCGTTCGAGGTCTCCCTGCTCGCCGGCTCCGACGATGCGCTCGGCACGCCGGTGCTGTCCGGGTCGCGCATCAGCGTGATCCGCTTCGCCGCGGACTTCGGGTATCTCAATTTCGACGGCCGGCTGTTCCGCGGCGTGCTCGAGATCACCACCGACGACGCCGGCGACATGATCGTCGTGAACCAGGTTGCCACGAGCCCCTACCTCGCCTCCGTCACGGGTGCCGAGTCGCCCGCCACCTGGCACAGCGAGGCACTCGCGGCGCAGGCGATCGCGGCGCGCACGTATCTGGTCACGCATCTCGGCCGCCACGACAACTACGACCTCGAAGGCGACGTCCGCGATCAGGAGTACGCCGGCATCGGGACCGAAGCCGACTCCACCATCCGCGCCGTCGAGCGCACCGCCGGCATCGTCGCGACCTACCGCGGATCGCCGATCGAAGCGCTGTACTCCGCCAACGCCGGTGGCGTGACCGAGGATTCGGAGAACGTGTACGCGAACGCTCTCCCCTACCTGCGCAGCGTTCCGTCGCCAGGCGACGAGCTGGCGAAGGACAGCGGCTGGGGCAAGACCAGCTGGGAGTGGAACCGGGAGTTCACCGCGCCGCAGCTGGGCGATTACCTTCGCTCGCGCGGCCTCAACGTCGGCGTGCCGCGTCGGGTGGAGCTGGTGCGCGTCACCGGCGCCGGCCGGGTCCTGCTCGCGCGCGTGCACGGGACCGCGGGGACGCGCGATATCGGGAAGGACGTGACGCGCTACTACTTCGGACTGAAGAGCAGCCTCTTCACCGTCGAGCTCACCGAGGGCGGCGAGGCGGAGTGGGTCTCATGGCGCGATACGGCGCGGCTGGTCGACATGGGCATCCTCGGTTCAGAGCTGCTCGGCACCACCTACGAGCGCAGCCTGAATGAGGACCGCGAGATGACCTCGATCCGAGTCACCGGCTACGTCTACAAGCTGCCGCCGCGGTTCATCTTCTGGGGGCGCGGCTTCGGCCACGGCGTCGGCATGTCGCAGTGGGGCGCGCAGGGCATGGCGCTGAAGGGCGCGAACTACGAGCAGATCCTGAAGCACTACTACCGAGGCATCGCGCTCACGAACGTCGGCGGCGCCTAGCGCCGTCGCGTCACTCGCCGACTGAACTTCTGCCCTGCCCGACTGTTCATTCTCCGACGAACTTCTGCGCGTTGCCCATATGCGGATAAACGCGCTCCTGCACCACTGCGAGGAGCTGCTTCGTGTGATTGCGGTCGTGGTGCACCCACTCCTGTAAGAGATCCCTCACGCGAAGCAGGCCGACCTTCGGATGCTCGCCGCTCCGCTCGAGGTCCTCCGGGGTCAGCGACCTGACCAGTGCGATGCTGTCGTGTCGCAGACCCATGAATTCCATCCAGAGGCTCTGACTCATCCGCGCGCAGTCCTTGCGCTCGCGTGCGACCGCCTCCTGATCCCATGCCGCGAGGCCCTTGCCTGCGATCATGTCGCGGATCCGCCCCGCGAACCCGCGTCGCTCCGCTTCGATCAGATGTCCGACGCACTCGTTCACGCACCACTCGGCCGGAGCCGGGTGCCAGGACGCGCCCTCATCGCCCAGCGCACTGACCTCCCCCTCGATGAGCGCGCACGTCGACTCGAGCAGCGCGGCGATCTGCGCTTGGGTGAAGGCGGTCGTCACGGCGGTCGATACTACGCGGCCGAGACGCGCGCCGGCCGCGTCGCGAGCGACGCGGCGTGCACGAGTGCCGTCGCGATGATGACCAGCCCGCTGGCTGTGTCGTTCGGGCGGTTCAGAAGAGCGTCCGTATACAGGAGCCACGGCAGCACGGACGCGCAGAGGACCAGCGCAACGAGGAAGGCGATCCTTCGCCGGTCGCGACCCAACCGTATTGCGGCTGCCAGCACTCCACCCCACGCCGGCGCGAGCAAGAGCTGGTCGTGGCCACCGGCGTAGGGCGAGATCAGAAGTGTGCCGACGAGCGCGAGCGCGATGGCGTCGACAGTGGCGAGATCGCGACCTCGCAGCGCTAACAGGTACACCGCGGCAAGTGCGGCGATAACGACAAGGCCGAGACGCGCGTCACCGGTGGCGATCGATGCGAGCGACCAGACCGTCGGCACGCCGACCGTCATGCCCAGTCGGTGTCCACCAAGCTCGCCGATCCACGACACGGGCCACGCTGGACGAAGCGCGAGCGATACCGCAAGCAGCGTCGCCGCGACCAGCATTGCACCCACGACCGTGGCGCTCGGCCCGCGCCGCAGCCACAGGATCGGCAGCGCGATGAGGGCGAGCGCGACCACGTGCGGCTTGAGCGCCAGGAGCGAGAACACCGCCCCAGCTAGACGCGGCCGCGTCGCCTCGAGCGCGAGCGCGATGCCGCAGAGCCCGAGGAGCAGACCGCCGAACTGCGCGGTGATCAGCGTGAACGCGAAGGGCTGCGAGGCGAAGACCAGGATCGAGAAGAGTCCACTGCCGCCCGGACCACTCGCGTACGCGCGCCAGATGAGGACCGCGCCGGCTATCGCGCCACCGATGAGCAGCGCCTGCCACAGCATGGCCGCCGGCGCGAGCGGGAGCGCGCCAAGCGGAGCGAGCGCGACGCTCGTGGTGAGCGGATAACCGGAACGGCCAGGACAAGGCGCGGAGCGCTCGCGACCTCTCTTATCGGTGAACGTGCCGGCGGTTGCCTCGCTCCAAATGCTCGGGTCGTACGGATCCTCGCCGCTGATCACGAGCCGCGCGGCGGTCCAGAAGCAGAAAAAGTCGGTGAGGCGCGGCTCGCGTACGACGTCGATCGAGGCGAATGCCGCGGCGAGCGC
>JANMSU010000354.1:0-8577 GCA_031389835.1 Chloroflexota bacterium | reverse complement strand
CCGTCGATGACGTCAACGACATCAAGCACCCGCGCGGTTGGAGGAAGAGGTCGCTCAGGTCGATAGCTAGGTGAGAGGCGCGGGCATCGCCCGACCGCTGCGCGCGCTCCGACGCCGCGCGACACGCCGGCGGGTCGCCGTGGCCGGTTTCCTGGCCGTCGTCGGTCCCGGCGTGATCACCGGGTTCGCCGGCAACGAGGCCGGCGGCGTCACCACGTATTCGTCGGTCGGTGCGCACTTCGGTTACTCGCTGCTGTGGCTCCTGCTGGTCGCGAGCATCGGCCTCGGCGTCATTCAAGAGATGTGCTCTCGGATGGGCATCACGACCGGTCAGGGTCTCTCGGACCTCATCCGCGAACGGTTCGGCGTGCGCTGGACGATCCTCGCGATGCTCGTCCTGATCATCGCGAACGGCAGCAACGTGGTGGCCGAATTCGCCGGCATCGCCGCGAGCGTCGAGATCCTCGGTGTGCCACGGATCGTGTCTGTGCCGCTCGCGGCGCTCGGAGTCTGGACGCTGGTGGTCTTCTTCAGCTACCGGATCGTCGAGCGGGTCCTCTTCGTGCTGGTACTCGCGTTTATCGCCTACCCGGTCTCCGTCTTCATCCTCAAGCCCGACTGGCCCGTCGTGATGTCGGGTCTCATCCCGTCGCTCCCGAGCAGCCCGTCAGCGCTGGTCTTCGCGCTCGCGCTCGTCGGCACGACGATCACGCCCTATCTCCTCTTCTACATGCAGGCGTCGGTGGTCGACAAGGGGACCGATCGAAAGTCGGCGGCCTACGCCCGCATTGATGTGTTCCTTGGCGCCGCGCTTGCCGGCCTCTTCGCGTTCTTCATCGTCGTCGTCACCGGCACCGTCCTGTATCCCGCTGGGATCCAGGTGACCTCGGCCGACGCCGCGGCGCAGGCGCTCGTCCCGCTCGCCGGCGAGCGCGCGAGTTTGCTCTTCGCGATGGGCCTGTGTGGCGCATCGCTTCTTGGCGCGGTGGTGATGCCACTCTCCACGTCATACGCGATCTGCGAGGCATTCGGTTGGGAGTCCGGCATCAGCAAGAACTTCCGCGAGGCACCGGTGTTCATGAGCCTGTTCACGCTGCTGCTCGCGCTCGGCGCGATCGTCGTGCTGATCCCCGGGATCTCGCTGATCCCGCTCATCATCTCGGCGCAGATCGCGAACGGCGTCCTGCTCCCGATCATCCTCGTCTTCATCCTCCGTCTCGCGACCGACCGCCGCGTGATGGGCGATGCCGTGAACGGACGCCTCACGACCGTCCTCGGCTGGGGCGTGGCGGCACTGGCGGGTTCGCTCTCACTTGGGTATCTGTTCGCCAGCGTCTTCGCTACTTAGCGAGCGGTCAGTCGCGGCGACATGTCACCGTAAGGTCATGAAGGTCGTCGCCGCGACCTCGCTTGCCGCCCTGCTCGCCGTCGCGTGCACGAGCACGCCGGCGCCGCAGTCCGGTGCGCCTGTTGTGAGCGCGGGCAACGGCGTGCCAGCGGCCGCGGTCGTGGCGCGGGCCGCGAGCGTTCCCGCGGACCACCGGTACATCGCGCTCTCGGATGGACAGACCGGTCGGATCCTGCTCGTCGACCTCGCCAAGGGCACGAGCGCGGAGGTCGTCGCGGCGCGCGGCTCCCCTGGGCGGCCCTACTACGCGCCGCCGTTCAGCGAGTCGGCTGACGGAAAGCGTCTCCTGGTCGCCGCGGTCGGTCCCACGGAGCGATCGGCGCTCTATCTCATCGATGTCGCCGCCGGGCGCGCGACGCTCCTCTATGAGGACGACGAGATCTGGGCTGTCGGTCCGCTGCACGGCGTGATCAGTCCAGACGGTGCGCGTTACGCGTTCCACGGACACGACGGCGTCCGTATCGGTGATACATCTGGCGGTCCGACGCGTCTGTTCGTTGAAGATGACGATCCGTCCGACATGACGAGGATCTGGTACCCGCTCGCATTCTCGATCGATCGGAGCGCGATCGTCCTCGCTCAGGGCACGGACACGATCACGAAGATCGCCGTTTTCAACGCCGCGAACGGCGCGCAAGGATGGACCGGCACGGGCTCACAGGTCAGCTGGCGGGGAAGGGCGCCCTTCCTCGCTGTGGCGGGCAGTGCCGGCTCGTTCGGCGGCGAGAATCGGGTCTACGCCGTCGATCCGAACGACGGACTGATCCGCGAGCTGGAGCCACTCGCGGCAAAGTCCTTCGGCTCGATCGCGTGGCACCCGAGCGCGGATCGCGTTCTGTACACCGCCGCGGAAGACCCGTTCATGGAGGGCGACGTCTACACGCGCACGCTCACGGACGCTGCTTCCAAACGTGTTGAGTCGTCGAAGAAGGTCTGGGAGGCCTGGTGGTCGAACGACGGATCGAAGATCTACGCGACCGCTTCTCGGGGAACGACCGCGGCGACTCCGGGCGTGGGCGACGTCGAGATCATCGAGCTGCCGGGCGGCCGCGTCGTCGCATCGGTGTGCCGTGCCGATCCGCGCGGGCAATGCCGCTGACCACCGACCTAGGCGCAGGGCGGGTTCGCTGAACGCAGGCAGAACATGATGCTTGCTGTTGAAAGAAGATCACGAAGATAGGCGACGGAATCGTCGCCGCCGATCCGCGCCCAAAGACGCGTTCCGTCATTTGACCACCACGGCACGCCGATGAACGATGATTCGTGCAGCTTCGTCCCGGTCCCGTCGGTCCTCCGCAGCCATATCGTGATCGGGAGCCCCACGCCGCAGCACAGAGCACGCTCGTGGACGAAGAACCGGTCGAGGGCCGGATGCCACCGAGCGTCGGCGACCACCGTGTCAGCAGCTGGTACGTAAAGCTCGCGAGGCTGCCCACCGGCGATCGTGGTCGCATAGACGAGGGAACGTCCGCCGAAGGCGTTGCGCGAGCTCGTGACGAGCAGATTCTGATCACCACCGCGCCAGTCGATCGCGTGGCCATATCCCAGCATGACTGCGTTGCCGCGCGTGAACTCTCCGCGGCCGATGTCGAGCATCGTCTCTCCCGCCTGGACCTGGACCAGACCCATGCGGCTTCCACCGTCGTTCGAGATCGACACGGCGAGCCACGCGCCATCCGGAGACCACGCGACCGGCTGCGGCGGAGAGCCGACGATCTGCGGGTCCGTTGCGACGATGCGCCGGGGCGCGGCACCGGCCTTCGCATCGGCGATGAAGACACCGGTGCCCGCAGCGTCGGCGCGTCGTGCGTACGCGTAGCGCGTTCCATCCCGCGATACGACCGGCGCGCCAAAGGACGACGCGAGATCGGTGAGTAGGACGACGATCTCTCCCGTCTGCGGACGCACAAGATAGTGGACCGTGCGCTGCTCAGAAAAACGTCGCGCGATCACGAGAACGCGGCCGTCGGCGGACGCGCCAAAGGCGATCTGGCGGACGTCGGGGTTCGGTGGCGTCGCAGAGACGTCGAATCGGACAACCTCGACGGGCGGCCGCGTCGCGGCGGAGTCGAACAGCAGGATGCGCGTCGTGTCTCCCTGGCCGACCGCGAAGTAATGGGGATCGGCCGGTAAACCAGGGACGGCCGTCACGTGTAGGCCTGACGACGACGATGCTGATGGCGAAGGAAAAGGCGAAGGTGAGGTCGGCAGAGCCGAAGGAGCGGAAGAAGTAGCGGGAGGAGCCGAGAAGGTTCCAGTCGTTGCGGACGGCGTCGGAGACCGGGCGGCGGGGAGGCACGCAGACGCCGTGATGGCCAGCGCGACCAGGATGATCAGGAACGCGCGACCGAGAGTCACGCTGCCGACTGTAATCGGCAGTCTCGCGCGCCGACGCGAGATCAGTTGACGCGTTGGTGTCTAGCGCGGCTGGTCGAGCACCTCGCCGAAAGCGTCGAGCCAGCGATCGGGATTCTCTTGAAAGATGATCTTGCAGCGGTCTCGATCGAACTCGTAGTACCGGCCCTCGTAGCGGAGCCGGATGCGATCGGCCTCAAGCGCGATCTTGCAGACCACGCAGACCGCCGCCATCAGATCGGTTCGAGCTCGAGGAGCGGCTGGTGCGCGCGCACGAGCTGTCCGTTCTCGGCGAAGATGCGTTTCACCTTTCCGCCGGCGGTCGAGCGGATCTCGTTGAACAGCTTCATCGCTTCGATGAGCGCGATGACGTCGCCTTTGTTCACGACGGCCCCGATCTGGACGAACGGCGGCGCCTGCGGCGTCGGCGAGCGGTAGAAGACCCCGGTGAGCGGCGCGTTCACCGTCGGGAGCTCCGCCTTCGTCTGCTGGTCCGGCCCGGTGACGATGACGCCCGACGGCGCGGAGGCCGGCGCGCTCGGTGCGGCCGCGACCGGAGCCCCGTTCTTGCTCACCTTCACCCGCAGCCCGCCGCGGCGGATCTCGAGCTGCTGGACGTCCTCCGCGGCAAGCCGATGCAGGAGCTCCGTCACGAGAGCATTCGCGTCCGCGCGGAGCTTCTTCCCCTCGGCCATCCCTAGCTCCAGCGTCGCAGCAGAAGCGCGGCGTTGTGGCCGCCGAAGCCCATCGAGTTCGACAGCGAGATGTCCACTTGCTGCTTGCGCGCGACGTTCGGCACGTAGTCGAGGTCGCAGTCGGGATCGGGCACTTCCTGGTTGATGGTCGGCGGCAGCACGCCGTCGCGCATCGCGAGCACGCAGAAGATCGCCTCGATCGCCCCGGCCGCGCCGAGCGTGTGGCCGGTCATCGACTTGGTCGACGACACCGGGACCTTGTACGCGTAGGAACCAAAGAGCGTCTTCACCGCCGCGGTCTCGGTCCCGTCGTTGGCCGGGGTCGAGGTGCCGTGCGCGTTGATGTACCCGACGTCCGTCGGCGCGATGCCTGCGCCCTCGATAGCCATGCGCATCGCGCGCACCGCGCCCTCACCACCCTCCGACGGCGCGGTGACATGGTGCGCGTCCGCGCTCTGCCCGTACCCGATGAGCTCCGCGACGATGTTCGCGCCGCGCGCCTTCGCGAACTCGAGCTCCTCGAGAACGACGCATCCGCCGCCCTCGCTGAACACGAAGCCGTCGCGTCCCTTGTCGAACGGCCGCGACGCCTTCTCGGGCGCGTCGTTGCGGCGCGACAGCGCGTGAGCCTGGTTGAACGCAGCAATGGCGATCTTGATGAGTCCCGCCTCGGAGCCGCCCGCGAGCATCACGTCCGCCTGCCCGCGTCGGATCATCTCGGCACCTTCGCCGATCGCATGCGCGCTCGACGCGCACGCGGAGGCCAGACCCATGTTCGGACCCTTCGCACCGAACTTCATGGCGATCTCGCCCGCGGCCATGTCGATGATCATCATCGGGATCATGAACGCCGAGATCCGGCGCGGGTCCTTCGCGTGCGACAGGACGTTCTCGACGACGGTGCTCACGCCGCCGATCCCGCTGCCGTACGCGACCCCGACGCGCGGCGCTAGGTCCGTCGTGATCTCCAGCTTCGAGTCGGCGAGCGCCTGCGAGGCCGTGGCCACCGCGAACTGCGTGAAGCGGTCCGCGCGGCGCGCCTCTTTGCGGTCCATGTACGCGAGCGGATCGAAGTCGTTGGCCTCGCCGCCGATCGTCGTCTCGAGACCCGCCGTATCGAAGCGCGTTATCTGGCCGATGCCGCTGCGACCAGCACGTACACCCTCCCACGTCTTCGCGACGGAATCGCCCAGCGGCGTGATCATGCCGAGGCCGGTCACGACGACGCGACGCCGTTCTCCATTGCGCATGGATCGAGTCTAAGAGCGCCGGGCGTCAGCGACGCGGATGCCGTCGAAGCGCGCGCCGGTCGCATGCACGTCGTGGTCGTCGAGCGAGCGGAACACCATAGCCCGCCCCTTTCCAACGACGCTCCACAGGTCAGCGCGCTCGACGATCGCGGTGTCTTCGTCGATCCCAAGCATGCGGTGCCCTTCGGGCCATACCTCGGCCCACCTCCGCCACAGTTCCGCCGGCACGGCGTCGAAATGCGGAGCCACGAAGATGCCGGGCAGCACGCCGAGCGCGTCTCGGACAGCGACGCGTCGCGGGAGACCGTTCGCATCCATCCCGTCCGGAAAGTGGAAGGTCTGACTCCCCAACATCATCGCGCCCGCGCTCGCACCAGCGAGCACGGCGCCGGCATGATGACGGGCGAGGACCGCGGACCAGAACGCAGTGCCGGTGAGCGTCTCGACGAGGTAGCCGGGCTTACCGCCCGAGAAGTAGATCCAGTCGGCGTTCGCGATCGCGGCAGTGTGCCGCGGATCTTCCGCGTCAGCTCGGTCCAGGACCATCACGCCCGTCGCATCGGCGCCGAGGCTCGCGAAATGAGCGGTGCCCATCGCGACCCAGGACTTCGGCGTGTCCTCGAGACCCGCCGCGGTCGGGACGATCGCGACGCGCGCCGGGCGGGAGCCGATGTCGGCGAGGATCCCGCGATCCACCTCCGCCATGGCCGGCGTGAACTCGCCCGAGCCGCAGAGCACAAGCGATCCGCGCGTCACGCGAGCGCCCGGATCGGGTGGAAGCGGTTGAACATGCGGTCGTGATTCTTGCGGCGGCGCTTGTCGCGCTCCTCTTCCGGCAGAGCTTCCCACGCGCGGTGCGCGTGCCGCACGGCGCGCTCGACGCCAAGGGCCACCGCGCGCTGCCCACGTTCGCGCACCGCGCACGAGACCGCTATGTCGAGATTGCGGTAGAAGCGATAGCGCTCGTCGAACCCGCCGATGCCAAGCAGTGTGTCGCGCGTGGTCGCCTGGCAGTACCCCTCGATCGCGTCGCAAACGCCGTCGGTCACCTCGTCGAAGTGCCTGAGGTCCTTCGTCCGAAGGCCCCACGGACCGGCGATGCCCGCGCCCGAACGAAGGGCCGCGTCGAGCACCTTGAACAGGTCGCCAACGAGCTCCACCGACGGATCGAGCTGCAGCATCAGTCGGCCGCGCGCGATGCGCAGGAGCGCGTTGCGGCCCGCGCCCTCGCCGAGATCGCGGTCGGCGTGGATGACCCGTACACGCTCACCCGAGGTGAGGCGATCCAAGCGTGTGGCGTTCCGGTCGCTCGAGCCCTGATCGAGCACGAGCACCTCCGCGTCGGCCGGCGCGAACTGCAGAACGGAGCGGACGCAGCGCTCGACATCCTCGGGCCACTCACGCGCCGTGACCGCGATGGTCCATTCGCGGGTTGCGCTCTCGGCGCTGCGATCGTCAAGCTCGCGCGGAGACGCGATGGTCCGGCGTGACCGCCGCGCCAGCCGCCGGTCTGCCCGCGCGACGAGCACGCCGCTCGCGAGGTCGTCGACGCAGGCCGTCGAAGCGCGAGCGCAGGCTGTCGGCAGCCACGTAGTCATCCGCCGCTCGGGCTCGCTCGTGGTCGGCGATGGCCGCGAGCGCCGGAGCGGGTGCGTCGGCGCGCTCACGCGCGACCGCTGCGAGGTCGAGCCCCAGGACAGAGTCGGCGTCCTCAACGAACCGCAGGCGCACGCTGGGTGGGATGTCCGCGTCGACGACGCAGGCCTGGACGAGGGCGAGCGCACCGGGCATGTCGAGATCGTCGGCGAGACGTTCGCGGAAAAGCTCGTTCCACCTCTCGAGCGCGACCGTCCCGAACGCCGCCGCGACGGGCTCCGGCACCGACCCATCGGTCGCGGCGCGCGTGACCTGCGCGAGGACGCGCACGCGCTGGCGCAGATGGTCAAGGCCCTCCGCGGCCTGACGCAGCGCGGCGACGCTGAACCGCATGCGCGCGCGGTAGTGCGTGAGGAGGCACTCAAAACGGAACGCGAGCGGATCGATGCCGAGGGCGAGGACCTCGTGGATCTCGAGCGTGTTCTGCGCGGACTTGGCCATCTTCACGCCATCGGCAAGGAGGTGCTGGCCATGGACCCAGGTGCTGACGACGGGGTGCCCGAACGCCCCTTCGGACTGCGCGATCTCGTCCTCGTGGTGCGGGAAGATGTTGTCCACGCCGCCGGTATGGACGTCGAAACGCTCACCGAGGTGTTTGGTGGCCATCGCTGAACACTCGATGTGCCAGCCGGGATAACCGCGTCCCCACGGCGAGCTCCAAACGAGCGCGCGCCGCTCGGGCTCGGCATGCTTCCAGAGCGCGAAGTCCGCCGCGCTCCGTTTGTTCGGATCGGCCTCCGACCTCACGCCTTGCCGCAGCGCCTCGGCGATGTTGCCGGAAAGGCGACCGTAGCCGTCGAAGCGCTTCACCGCGAAGTAGACGGTCCCGTCGACGACGTATGCGAGACCCTTCGCGAGCAGCTGCTCGATAAGAGCGATCATCTCGGGCACGTGAGCGGTGGCCCGCGGGTACACCGTCGCGGGCAGGACGCCGAGGCTGCGCTCGTCGTCGCGGAAGGCCGCTTCGTAGAACTGCGCGATCTCGGTCGGCGTCTTTCCCGCCGCCAGCGCGGCCGCGATGACCTTGTCCTCGCCGCGGTCGAGCGCGTCCTGCCGCATGTGCCCGACATCGGTGATGTTCTTCACAGAGATGACACGGTGGCCGAACAGCTCGAACGTACGACGCAGCCAGTCCGCGAGCAGGTACGAGCGGAGGTTGCCGACGTGCACGGGTCGGTACACCGTCGGCCCGCAGGTGTACATGCGGACCTCG
>JANMSU010000335.1:0-6368 GCA_031389835.1 Chloroflexota bacterium | reverse complement strand
CCGCAACCGCTTGGCGGGACGTGCGGCTACGCTCAGCCTGACGAGTCTGCGGCCGTACTTCAGCTCGTTACAGGAAGATTCCGGGATCGTCATCGAGCCACCGCGCCGCGGGGCAACGGCGCCGATCGGCGTCGTGGCCGTCGTGCCGGGCGCGGGCTTCGCGACCGTGGCGCGGTCTCTCGGCGCGACACCGCTGCGCGGCGGCGCATCGATGAATCCGTCGACGGAGGAGCTGCTCGGTGCGATCCGGGAGGCGAATGCGCAGCACGTCATCGTTCTGCCCAACGACAAGAACGTGATCCTCGCGGCGCAGTCCGCGGCGACGCTCGCCGAGGTACAGGTCACGGTCATCCCAACGCGCACCGTGGCGCAGGGCATGGCCGCGCTCGTGGCGTTCGATGCGACGAAGGACGCGGCGCAGGTGGCCGAAGAGATGCGCGAGGTCGCCGAGCGTGCCCACGGCATCGAGATCACGCGCGCCAGCCGGTCCACGAACGTTGACGGTCAGGACGTCCACGCCGGCGAAGCGATCGCGCTCCTGGACGGGCGCGTCGTCTCACACGGCGAGGACGAGGTGACGGTGCTCATCGACGCGGCCAAGCGCCTGACCGATGCTGAGCTCTTCACGCTCTACTCGGGTGCGGACGTCGACGCCACGCGTGTGCAGCATGCCGTTCAGCGGCTTCGCGCCGCATGTCCACGTGCTGAGGTCGAGGTGATCGATGGCGGTCAGCCGCATTACCCCTTCATCGTCGCGGCCGAGTAGCTCGCTCGAGCTCCCGGTCACGGCGCTGCCGGGGATCGGCGACGACTCGGCGAAGCTGCTCGAGCGGATCGAGATCCGCACAATCGGTGACCTGCTCTGGCACCTGCCGCGAACGTACGCGGACTTTTCCAAGTTCACACCCCTGAAAAGCGTGCGGGCCGAGCAGGAGCAGACCGTCGAGGCGATCCTCGGCCGCATCAGCCAGCGGCGCACCGCGCGCGGGCAGATCATGACCGAGGTCGAGCTGCTCGACCCGCAGGATCGCTCGCCCACCAACGTGCGCGCCACGTGGTTCGGCCGCCAGTTCATAAAGGAGCGGTATCCCGAGGGTCAGCTGGTGCGGCTCTCCGGGAAGGTCAAGTTCTTTGGCCGGTCGCTGCAGTTCTCGAACCCGAAGATGGAGAACGCCGCAGCTGAGGCCGTGCACACCGGGCGCATCGTGCCGATGTATCGGCTGACCGAGGGACTCAAGGAAGGGCACCTCCGGCGCTGGCTGCACACGGCCGTGATGGGTGGCGCGAAACGAACGCCCGTCGTTCGCGAGGTCGCCGATCCACTGCCCGAGGCGGTGCGGACGCGCCGCTCGCTCGTGCCGATACAGGACGCACTCCGAGAGGTTCATTTCCCGTCGGAGTGGAAGGACCTTTTCACGGCGAGGCGGCGTCTTGCGTTCGATGAGCTGCTCGTGCTCCAGCTCGCGCTCGGCCAGCGGCGCGCGCGCTGGACGAAAGCGGCGAAGGCTTTGCCGCTGCGCGCGGACGACGCTGAGGTGGACCGTTGGATCGCGGCGCTGCCCTTCACGCTCACGGTGGACCAGCGGGACTCCTTCGCCCAGATCCGCTCCGACCTCGCGCGCAAGGTGCCGATGTCGCGCCTGCTTGAGGGCGACGTCGGGTCCGGCAAGACCGTGGTGGCCGCGCTCGCCGCGCGCATCGCGGTCGCATCGGGGGCCCAGGCCGCGCTCATGGCGCCGACGGAGCTTCTGGCGGAGCAGCACCACCGGTCGCTGGCCGCGCTGTTCGCCGGCGGCGGCCCAAGGCACGCGCTGCTGACCTCGAGCGTCACCGGCCCCGCGCGACAGGCGATCCTCGCCGAACTGGCGTCGGGCGAGATCAGTGTGATCGTCGGCACGCATGCCCTGGTCGAGGAGACCGTCTTGTTCAAACGGCTCGGTCTCGCGATCGTGGACGAACAGCACCGCTTCGGTGTCCGCCAGCGCGCGACGTTCCGCGAGAAGGGAATCGATCCGCACCTCCTCCTGACGACCGCGACGCCGATCCCACAGACGCTCTCGCAAACGGTCTATCGCGACCTCGACATTTCGACGCTGCACCAGCTGCCGTCCGGGATCCAGTCGATCCGCACCGAGGTGCGCCCGCACGAAGCGCTGCCGAAGGTATGGCCATGGCTGAAGGAGCGCGTGTCGGCGGGCGAGCAGGCGTTCATCGTGACGCCCCGTATCGAGGAGGACCCGGAAGATGACATCCCAAGCGCGGAGGCCACGTTCCGCGACCTCAGGGCGAAGGACCTCGCGGGGGTTCGCATCGCCCTCCTGCACGGCCGAATGGCGCCGAAGGAGCGCGACGATGTCATGCGCCGCTTCGCGGCGCGCGAGCTCGATGTTCTCGTCGCCACGACCGTCGTCGAGGTCGGGATCGATATCCCCGACGCGACGATGATGGTGATCCTCGGTGCCGAGCGGTTCGGCCTCGCGCAACTGCATCAGCTGCGCGGCCGTGTCGGGCGCCGCGGCCAGCGCGCCTTCTGCATCCTCGTGAGCGCGAAGGCCGAAGAATCGGAGCGACTCGCGGCGATGACCGAGAAGAAACCCGGGACGGATCTACCTCTCGACGGATTCGACCTCGCGAAACGCGATCTGCAGATCCGCGGCGCGGGCGAGTTCCTCGGTAAGCGTCAGAGTGGCGAGGGGAACGAGCTGCGGATCGTGGACCTCGCCGACGTGGACCCCGCACTGATGGAAGAGACCACGGTCGAGGCGGACCGCATCCTCGCGGCGGATCCGCAGCTTGAACAGCCCGAGCACGCGTCGCTCGAGCAGGCCGTCGCGGCCCTTTGGCGCCGCTATGCCCTCGCGTGAGAGTCATCGCCGGGAGCGCCAAAGGTCGAACTCTCGACGCGCCGCGTGGCGGCGCGACACGGCCGGCGACGGACCGGATCCGCGAAACACTCTTCGCGATCCTCGAGCCGATCCTCGGCGACGCGCGCGTGCTCGACCTGTTCGCGGGTGCGGGCACGCTTGGGATCGAGGCGCTCTCGCGCGGTTCCGCCAGCGCAACGTTCGTCGAACGCTCGGCGGAGGCGCTGAAGGCGCTCCGCAGGAACATCGCGTCGACCGGCTTCGAGGATCGCGCGGAAGTCGTCGCCGCGAACGTCCTGTCCTTCCTCGAGCAGCGCGTCGTCGGTCCGTACGACGTGATCTTCTGCGACCCGCCATTTGCCGACGTGGCGATCCTCGAGGCGACGCTCGGCCACTCGCGTCTCGTCGCGGCTTTGGCGCCGGAGGCGCATGTCGTCGCGCGGGTGCTGAGGAAGCACCAGCCGAGGGTGCCCGAGGGCGCCCGCGTGCTGCGGGCCAAGGAGATCGGTGAGGAGACCCTCCTGTTCCTGCGATACGATGTCGTTCGCGGAGGAGGGTGACGTTGGACATTCAGTTCCTCGTGGAACGCCTCGAATCGCTCGTCGTCAACGCACGCAAGGTCCCCATGACGAGCCAGGTCATCCTCGAGCAAGCGGCCATCCTTGACGTCATCGACCAGTTGCGCGTTGCCATACCCGAAGAGGTGCGTCAGGCGCGGCGCATCAACCAAGAGAGCGACCGAGTGCTCTCCAAAGCGCGTGAAGAAGCCGAGCAGATCATCGGCGCAGCCCAGGAGCAGGCGGCGCTCCTCTTGCAGGACCAGTCGATCCTGCGGGAGGCTGAGATGAAGGCACAGGAGCTCCTCGATCGCGCGCAGTCGAAGTCGAGTGAGACGATGAGCGGCGCCGACCAGTACGCGGCCGACGTCCTCGTTCGCCTCGAGAGCGATCTCGTGAAGTCGCTGTCGATCATCAAGAGGAGCCTCGAGGTCATCGAGGAGCGCAAACCGCAGCCGACCGAGGGCTAGCAGCATGATCGTCAACGTCGCACCGCTGCTGAAGGAGCCCATCGGAGAGCAGGTGGAGTTACACCTCGTCGAGTCTCCGATCGATCCGAAGGGCGAGAGCTCCGGTCTTCTGGAAGCCGGCGCCGTTTCGATCGAGGCCGACATCGTCGCGACGCACACGAACCCCGGGGCGTACTTCGAGGGCACCGTCGACGCGATCCTTCAAGAGAACTGCAGCCGCTGTCTCATCCCGATCGAAACGCCGGTGCACGCCGAATTCGCGGAGCAGTACTACGCCCGGTTCGGCGTCGCATCGGGCGAGCCGCTGGGCGAGGCTCCGACGGACGCCAAGACCATCGGATCGGACTTCAAGGTCGACCTCACACCATTGCTGCGCGAGGAGCTGTTCCTGGCCACCCCATTCGCGCCGCTTTGTCGGCCGGACTGCAAAGGCCTCTGCGATGAGTGCGGTGAGGACCTGAATCTCAAGCCCCACCAACACCAGCACGCGGTCGACGAGCGGTTCGCCGTGCTTGAGAAGCTCCGCGACTTCCACGCCGAGCGCGACTAGCGCGCCCTACAATGAGGTCGTAATAAGAGGAGTAGTGCTTTGGCAGGTCAACCCAAGAAACGGACCCCGCATGCCGCGCAGGGGGAGCGCCGCAGCCATCTCGCGCTGAAGGCGCAGAATCTCGTGCCTTGCCCACAGTGCAAAAGTCCCAAGCCCTCGCATCAGACGTGTCCGCATTGCGGCACGTTCCGCGGTCGCCAGGTGCTCAAGATCAAGGCCAAGCGCGCCGCGGCGTAGTCCCGTGCGCATAGCTGTTGACGCCATGGGTGGCGACCACGCCCCGGACGAGATCGTCCGGGGCGCGCTGCTGTATCGGGAGAAGGGCGGCACGGCGGATGTGGTGCTCGTCGGACAGGAAGCGCGGCTGCGTCCACTGCTGAGCGGCACGCACGCGGGGATCGAGATCCATCACGCGGCCGAGGTCATCGCGATGGACGAGCACCCGGCGAACGCGCTGCGACGTCGGTCCGATACGTCGATCGGTGTCGCGACGACGCTGGTGAAGAAGGGCGAGGCCGACGGGGTCGTGTCCGCGGGCAGCACTGGCGCGACGATGGCCGCGGCGCTGTTGATTCTCGGCCGCGTGCGGGGCATCGATCGTCCCGCGCTGTGCGGCATGTTGCCCGTGCTCGGCGAGCGTCCCGCGACGTGCCTCCTCGATGCGGGCGCCACGATGGACGCGGACGGAAAGAATCTTCTCCAGTACGCGCAGATGGCGACATGGTTCATGGAGAAGGTCCACGGCGTGAAGGCGCCGTCGATCGGACTCATCAACGTGGGCGAGGAGCCGGAGAAGGGCGACAAGATCCGACTCGAGGCGCACGCGCTTCTTGCCGGGAGCGGCCTCAATTTCTACGGCAACATCGAAGGGCGCGACGTGCTCCGCGGCGTCACGGACATATCTCTGTGCGATGGCTTCACCGGCAACGTGCTCGCGAAGGGGCTCGAGAGCGCATTCGACGTCGTGCAGGTCGGCATCAGGGGTGACATCTTCGGCGGACCGCTTGGCAAGCTGGCCGCGGTGCTCGCGTATCCGGGCATCCGCAAGTTCCGCCACCGCTTCGACTACGACCAGTACGTCTCCGCGCCGCTGCTCGGCATCGCCGGCGTGTCCGTCGTCACGCATGGCCGCGCGCGCGCCAGCATGGTGCGCTGGGCGATCGCGGTCGCGGAGCGCGCCGTTTCGTCGCGGCTGGTCGAGGCGATCGGCGCCAGCGCGGCCACCGCGGCGTAGATGCTTCGCCTGTGAAGCAGAGAGCGCCGCGTGCCGGCCGTCATCCGGCACGTCGGGTCGCGCTGCAGACGCTGTTCGAGATCGACTTCAACCGCGCCGATGCTAAGGAGACCTGGCAGCGCGGCTCGTTCCGCACCGGACTCACCGACGAGGCGGCGAACTTCGCGTGGCAGCTGCTCGATAGGGAACTCGGGCGCCAGCTGATGGATCTCCTCATCCAGCGTCTTCCGATGCTCGAGCACTCCCTCGACCAGCTGCCACGCGAAGTTCGCCGCCTCGTCGGCGAGTCCAGTGCGGAACGAACCGCGCTGCCAGGTCTCCTTGGCATCGGCGCGGTTGAAGTCGATCTCGAACAACGTCTGCAGCGCGACCCGGCGTGCCGGATGACGGCCGGCGCGCGGCGCTTTCTGCTTCAAGCCGCGGTTGCCGCGCTGCTGCCGATCGCCTCGACCAGCCGTGACGACACAGCGCGCTCGGCCACCGCGATCGCCCAGCGCACCATGTTGGCGCGCGCGCGGCCATGTGTGACGACCGACACGCCGGCGATGCCGAGCAGCGGCGCGGAGACGTACTGGTCGTAGTCGAAGCGATGTCGGAACCTGCGGATGCCCGGATAGGCCAACACCGCGGCCAGCTTGCCGAGCGGTCCGCCGAAGATGTCGCCCTTGATGCCCTTCTGGACCACGTCGAATG
>JANMSU010000316.1:0-11804 GCA_031389835.1 Chloroflexota bacterium | reverse complement strand
CAAGCGTGTACTTGCCGTCCACGTAGAGCTCGGTCGCCGCGGGATCGAGAGCGATCGCAACCTGCTCGCCGGCGCGGTAGCCGGCCTTCTCGATCGCTTCGAGGATCAGGCGGATGGGCTCCTCGTTGTCCTTGAGACCCGACGGTGCGAAGCCGCCCTCGTCTCCGACGCCCGTCCCCATGCCGCGGTCGTGAAGGATCGATCTGAGCGCATGGAAGATCTCTGCGCCCGCGCGGACCGCTTCGCGGAACGACGTCGCCCCGATCGGAGCGACCATGTACTCCTGCATGTCGGCCGAGTCGGTCGCGTGCTTACCGCCGTTCAGGATGTTCATCAGCGGCACGGGAAGCGTGCGCGCGAGCGGTCCGCCCAGATAGCGGTACAGCGGCAAGCCGACGGCGCTCGCGGCGGCGCGCGCGCACGCGAGCGACACACCAAGGATCGCGTTCGCACCGAGCTTTGACTTGTTCGGGGTGCCGTCCAGCTCCAGGAGCAGCTTGTCGATCGCGGTCTGATCCGCGGCGTCCTCCCCCATGAGCTCGGGAGCGATGACGTCGTCCACGTTGCTCACCGCCTTGCGAACGCCCTTGCCGCGGTAGCGCGCTTTGTCGCCGTCGCGCAGCTCGACCGCTTCGTGTGCGCCCGTCGACGCGCCCGACGGCACCATCGCCGTGCCACGCGACCCGTCGGCGAGGATGATGTCGACGGCGACGGTCGGATCGCCGCGGGAGTCGAGGATCTCGCGCCCGCGGATCATCTCGATCGTCGTGTCGCTCACGCGGCGCGGACCTCGGTCCGGTCCGGGATGGCTGCGACGCCAGGAAGCGTCTTTCCCTCGATGAGCTCGAGCGAAGCGCCGCCCCCCGTCGATACGTGTGTCATCTTTTCGGTCAGGCCCAGCCCTTCCACCGCCTGCACCGACTCGCCGCCACCGACGATCGTCGTGGCTCCGCTCGACGCCATGAGCTCCGCGACCCGCTTCGTGCCCTTCGCGAACGCGGGGATCTCGAAGACGCCCAGCGGCCCGTTCCAGAAGATCGTCTTCGCGCTCCGGATCTCGTCCGCGTAGCGCTGCATCGTTCGCGGGCCGATGTCGACGATCGCGAGATCGTCGGCCACCTCGGCAACGTCCTTCACCTGCGCCGCGCCGGCGCCCGCCTCGTCGACGGAGGGCGCGCAGAGCACATCCTCCGGCAGCAGCACCCGCTTCCCCTGCACCTTCGCGTCGTCGAGGATGGCCCTCGCCTCGCCGGCGCGATCTGGCTCCGCCAGCGAGCGGCCGATGTTGCGACCCGCTGCCAGAAGGAAGGTGTTGGCCATGCCGCCGCCGATCGCGAGCGCATCGACGCGGGTGAGCAGCGCACGCAGGACCTTGATCTTCGTGCTCACCTTCGCACCGCCGATGATCGCGAGGAACGGACGCTCCGGAGCCTCGAGAAGGCCACCGAGCGCGACGAGCTCCTTCTCGAGGAGCAGGCCAGCGTACGCGGGAAGTATCTTCGCGACCCCCTCCGTCGAAGCGTGCGCGCGGTGCGCCGCACCGAAGGCGTCGTTCACGTAGAGGTCGTATCCGCTCGCAAGGTCGTTCGCGAATGCCGGATCGTTCTTCTCCTCCTCCACGTGGAAGCGAACGTTTTCGAGCAGCACCACGTCGCCCGGACGCAGAGCCCCGATCGCATCGCGCACCGCGGGCCCGACCGAGTCGGACAGCAGCGTGACATCACGGGCGAGGAGCTCGCCGAGACGGTGGGCGACCGGCGCGAGGCTCAGCTTGGGGTCACGGCCTTTTGGACGACCGAGATGAGAGCAGAGCGCGATCGCGGCCCGATGCTCGAGCAGGAACTCGATCGTCGACAGCGCCGCGCGGATCCGACTGTCGTCCGCCACTTTGCCGTCGGCGAGCGGCACGTTGAGATCGACTCGAACGAGCACCTTCTTCCCGGTCGGATCCACGTCGCGGACCGTTCGCTTCGCGAAGCCCGTCACGCGAAGCTAGGCCGCAGCGGGAACTCGCAGCTTTGACGCAACGAACGCCGCGATGTCGGCGAGGCGGCAGGCGTAGCCCCACTCGTTGTCGTACCAGGAGATGACCTTCACCGTGTCGCCGAGGACGATCGTGTCGATCGCGCTCACGATCGTGGAGCGGTCGTCACCCTTCATGTCGCTGGACACGAGCGGCTCCTCCGTGTACCCCATGATCCCTTTCAGGTCGCCCTCGCTCGCGCGTTTGAAGGCGGCGTTCACCTCTTCCTTCGTGACCTCGCGCCCGAGCGTCGCGACGAAGTCCACGACCGACACGGTCGACGTGGGTACGCGGAACGCCATACCGGCGAACTTCCCCTTCAGCTCCGGGATAACGAGCGCCACCGCCTTCGCGGCCCCGGTCTCGGCCGGAACGATGTTCTCGGCGGCTGCGCGGGCGTCTCGTGGCTCCTTCGCGGCCGTGTCGAGCGTGCGCTGGGAGTTCGTGTACGAGTGAACAGTGGTGAGGAAGCCCTTCTTGATGCCGAACTCGTCGTTGAGCACTTTGGCGACAGGCGCGAGGCCGTTCGTGGTGCACGACGCGTTGCTGATGATGTTGTGCTTCGCAGGATCGTAGAGCTCCTCGTTCACGCCGAGGACGATGGTGATGTCTTCATTCTTCGCCGGCGCGGAGATGATGACCTTCTTCGCACCCGCGTCCACGTGTGCCTTCGCCTTCGTCGCATCGGTGAAGAAACCGGTTGACTCGATCACGATGTCAACGTCGAGCGCCTCCCATGGGAGCTTTGCGGGATCCTTCTCCTGCAGCACCTTGATGCGACGGCCGTCGATCACGAGCGAGTCGGCTGTCGCCGAGACGTCGCCCTTGAAGTTCCCGTAGTTGGTGTCGTGCTTGAACAGGTAGGCGTTCATCTGCGGGTCGGTGAGGTCGTTCACGGCGACGACCTCGAGCTCAGGGTGTCGCTCCAGTACCGCTTTCAGGAACTGTCGACCGATGCGTCCGAATCCGTTGATGCCGATGCGCACGCCCATGGCTGACCCCCCTTGTTGAGGTGAGACTAAAGGAACCACTCCCCTCGCCCCGATAGACGCTCCCGGGCGGCGAAGACAGCACCCAGCATGCCCACGTCCGCGCCGAGGCCTGCGGGCACGACCTGCACCGCGGCCGCCGGCGCGCGAAACGCGCGCTCGGCGATCGCGCGGCGCATCGGGTCCAGGACATGCGCCGGTTGATTGTCCGCGATGGATCCGCCGACGACGATCAGGGCTGGGTTCAGGACGTTGACGAGTCCGACCGCGAGATTCGCGAGAGCCCGCTCCGCGCGCGCGATGATCGTCCTCGCGCGCTCGTCGCCCCGCGTGGCGGCGTCAAAGTCCGCCGCCGCTTCCGAGACGCCGTACGCGTCGGCCATGTTCCGGCCCGCGGCGAACGCCTCTGCACAGCCGAAGGAGCCGCAGCCACAGCGCGGCACATCCGCGGCCGCGTCGCGCAGCACATCCATCTGGAACGCCACGGGCCAGTGCCCGATCTCGCCGGCGGTGTTCGTCGCGCCGCGCAGCATGCGACCGCCGCTGACGATCGTGCCGCCAAGCCCCGTCGACACCGTCACATACACGAAGTCACGCGCACCGCGCGCCGCGCCTGCAGCGTGCTCGGCGATCGCGGCCATAGCCGTATCGCGGTCGACGAACACAGTGAGCCCATCGAGGGCATCGCTCAGTCGCGACGCGAGAGGGAACTCCACGAACCCGACGAGGTTCGGGGCCTCGTGAACGAGACCGGTGCGATGGTCCAGCGGTCCGGGCGCCGCGCAACCGACCGCGACGAGCTCGTGGAGCGGAAGTCCGGCTTCGCCTGCGCTCGCACGCGCGGAGTCCGCGAGAGCGCGAACGATGGAGTCGGCGCCCTCGCGTGGCGTCCGGCGCTCGTCGCGCGCGAGGATCTCGTAACGGTCGCCATCGAGCGCTGCGATGACCGCGCGTATGTGCGTGCCGCCGAGGTCGACGCCGAGGAAGTGGTTGTCGCTCAGACCCGGGGAAGCTTGCCCGCGAGCTCCGGTGAGGACAGCACGCTCGCGTCGCCGAGCATGACGCTCTTCTGCGCGGCCTTGTACCCCTTCTTCGCCTTGTCCTTGCCGAATGCCTTCTCGGCGTCGGCGAAGATCGTCGTCACGAGCAGGGCGAGATACGGCAGCGCTTGCGACTCTGCGAGCTGCTCGCGCTCTAGCGCTTCGACATCGATGCGATCGTCCACGATCGGCAGGGGACGATCGATCGGATCCGCCTGCTCGTCCACACGCATCAGGAGGTTCGCGATGCGCTCCTCGATGCGGGTCTTGCCGTACTGACCGTTGTTGTATTCGGCGATGAGCACGTTCGCGAGCGCCGCGATCATGCCGACGCGACTTCCGACGATGCCCGCGGTCGGGAGCGGCGTGCCCGAGATCGGAGGCGGAGCCGGTTTTTCGCGACCGAAGCCAAAGAGCCCGCGCTTCTTCTTCTCTGGTTCTGACGCGGGTGGTGCGCTCCACTCCTCGACGGGCGGCGCGCTCGGCTCAGGGACCCGGAAGGACGCGTTGCGCGAGTCGGCCTTCGCGGGAGTGCCCCACGGATCCGCGGAGCTCGGTGCGGCTGCTGGCGCCGACCAAGTGCTCGCCGCCTGCGGTGCTCCCGGGGTGGGAGCGGCCCAGGTGTCCTTCGCGCTCTCGGTCGCCGGCTCGGACGGTGGCGCGGACCACGAGCGCTGCGTCGGGGTCGACGCGGGTGGCGTACCCCACGGATCGTCGGAAGTAGCGGGTGTCGCCGGCTCCGGGGCGGCGGGCGGCTTGATCCAGCGCTCGGCCGATGGGATCGGTTCCGGCGGCGTGCCCCATTGGTCCTGGCTGCTCGCGGGCGGCGCCCAGGTGCTTGTGGGCGGCTCCACCGGCGGGGACACCTCGGGCTCGGATGGCGATGGACCGAAGATGCCGGACAGGGCGCTGAGGCGGTCGTCCAGCGCGGGCGCAGGCTCCGCGGCCTGCGGCCTGATCCACTCGGGCTCCGCTGCGGGGGCCTCCGGCGCGGTGTGCCAGCCGGGTATGACTTCGGAGGTAGGCGGCGTCGGCGCTTCCGACGGCGCCGCGGCCCAGTCCTGCGTCGGTCGCGCCGCCTGATCCGGCGTTATCCAGTCCTGAGTCGCCGGCGGGACCTCGGCCACAGGCTCCGATGTGAAGTCCGGTGCGGGCTCCGTCACGGGCGCCCACGCGTTCACCGGAGTCTCGTAGGTCGGTGTCTCCGCTGCGAAGGCCGGCGGCGGAGGCTCGAAGACGGGGGCTTGCGGCTGAGGCACGGGTTCATCCGGCGCGTACGGATGCGTGCTCGGTGTGGACAAGTCGTACGCGGGCGCCTCGTACGCAGGCTCGGGCGGCGGGGGCGGCGCAGGGCGCGGTGCGGCCTCGATGATCCCTTTGCGCACCAGTTCGGCGAGAGCGGTGAGGGCCGGGATGTTGCCGAGTTGCAGCATCGCCGCGATCGCGTTCAGGTCGCGCTCGCCGTTGACCGCGAGCACCACGCGCCAGTCCCCTGGGGATAGCGTGACGGGACCCTGGTCGACCGCGCGCCCCGACAGACGGAACGGCAGATCGTCGCTGGGGATCAGAGTACGGAGCTCCGCGATGCGCTTGCGCTCGGCTTCGGCTTCTTCCTCGGCCTTCTTGCGCGCGGCCTCCCGCTCTTCCTCGGCTTTCCGGCGGGCTTCGTCAGCCTGCCTCTTCGCCTCGGCAGCTTTGCCCAGCAGCTCGTCGAGAGTTCCATCGTCGAGGTTCGCGGGCGGCGCGTCGTCCCAGGGTGTGAACTCGAACTCGGCTCCTTCGAGAGCGAAGATCCCGCCGAGTGCGAGCAACGGCTCCTCTTCGCCGAACACCGCCGTGACCACCCGGCCACTGGCGATGCCGAGCGCACCGACGTTATCGCCGGCGCGGACCTGCAGCTCGCCGGTCTTCTTGGTCTGCCCAAGCAGGTCCAGGACGGAGCGCAACGGAAAATCTTGGATATTCCCGCGCAGCGTCATCGCAGCGCTACCTCGGTGGCCTTATCGAATACGTGCATCTTTCTCAGATTGAAGCCTACCCGCATCGTGGCCCCGGGACGCGTCTGCGTGTCCGTCGACAAACGCGCGACGAAGGTCTTTCCATCCGCCGACAGCTGCAGCTGCAGCTCGTTGCCGAGGAATTCCACAACTTCGACCTGGGCCTCGACGGGCAAGTGCCCGTTCTGCTGCGCGTTCGAGAGGTCGTCGATGTCCTCCGGCCGAATGCCCAGCACGACATCGCGGCCCACCGCCTCGGCGGCTTTGCCCTTCACCGGCGCCTGGAAGAAGCCGGCATCGGCGACCGCCCCACCGGCGCCGCCGGTGATCTTGGCGTCGAAGAAATTCATTGACGGAGAACCGATGAAACCAGCGACGAAGAGATTCACCGGACGCTCGTGAAGGTTCTCGGGCGTGTCGAGCTGTTGGAGGATGCCTTCGTTCATCACCGCGATGCGGTCACCCATCGTCATCGCCTCGACCTGATCGTGTGTCACGTAGATCGTCGTGCGCAGCAGACGCTGATGAAGCTTCTGCAACATCGCGCGTGTCTGGATCCGCAGCTTCGCGTCAAGGTTCGAGAGCGGCTCGTCCATCAGGAAGACCGCGGGCTCACGCGCGATCGCGCGGCCGACGGCGACGCGCTGCCGCTGACCACCGGAGAGCTCCTTCGGCTTGCGCTTCAGCAGCTGACCGATCGACAGCATCTCGGCGACCTCGTTCACGCGCCGCTCGATCTCCTTGCGGTCGACACCGCGGAGCTTCAGACCGAAGGCGATGTTGTCGTAGACGCTCATGTGCGGATAGAGGGCGTAGTTCTGGAACACCATCGCGATGTCGCGATCCTTCGGTGCGACATCGTTGACGCGTCGTTCGCCGATGAAGATGTCGCCGGAGGTCTGCTCCTCGAGCCCGGCGAGCATGCGCAGCGCGGTCGTTTTCCCACAGCCCGAGGGGCCCACGAGCACGAGGAACTCCTCGTCTCGGACCTGCAGGTTGAGGTCCTTTACCGCGCTGACATCGCCGAACTTCTTGTTGATGTGTTCGTAAGTGACCGTCGCCATTGGCGAATGAGTCTAGGCGAGCGACGAGCCGCTCGGCACGACGGTCACGGCCCGTCCGGAAGCAGCCGCGAGAACAGCGAGCCGAAACGGGTCGCCGCCCGATCGATCGACGTAACGCGAGCGTGGATCGCGTCGTCACGTGAGCGCTCGACGCCGCCGTGCAGTCGCGCCAGGACACGCACCCGGTAGGCGACGGCACCCGGCGGCGGATCCAGCGGCACGAAGAGGACGCGGCCCTCGCCTGCAGCGACCGCCTCGCTGTCGGCGACGGCGATCTGCCTGGGTCTTCCTCTGGCGCTTGCGTAGTACGCGATCCGCGCGAAGGCTTCGCGCACGTCGTCGTCGGAGACGCTCAGGCGCACCGCGAGCGCGCCGTCAGACGGCAGAGGACGAAGCTCGCTCTCGATGCCCCAGGCACGCCCCGAAGGGACGCCCAGCGTGAAGGTGCCCGCGTTCTCTTCGAGCGTCGCGCGTGGTGTGGTGCGACGAAAGTGAGGGCGATCGTCGTCGGCGGCCGCGGGAGCGGAGACCGCGGCGAGCAGGACGAGAACGAGCGGAAGGGTCCGGTGCATGCAGCGACGTTAGTGCGCGAGGCGCCTCGCGTCTGTCCCTCGCGTGTCGCACGTTCGTGCGACGAGACCCGACACGAAAGAGGTACCTCGTTCAGGCGAGGCGGACGATGTAGGTCCCGATCTCATACGGCGCGAGCCGGATCGCGACGGCGCCGTCCACGACATCGGGCGGTGTCGCCGTGCGTACGACATCGAGCCCGGTGTTGCCGAGAGCCTGATCGCCTTCGCGCAGTTCGACCGCGCGCGCCTCCCGCGCGGAACGCGCGAAGCGGAGCGTCGCAGATGCGGGCTCGCGCGATGGATTGAAGACGCGCGCGACGATCGCGCCGTCCGGGCCGGCGCGCAGAGCCGACGGCTGCACCGCGGCGTCGCCTTCGACCGAATAGAAGGAGCGAGGGACGGTGTCGCCCCGAGCGCTCCACGCGGGCGAGAGCCATTCGCGGACCTCACGCGCAGCGCGGGCCAGCGTCATGTCGCCGCCCAACCCGACGACGCAGTAGCGGTATTCGCGCTCGCCGAGGCACTGCGCGCTCGGCGTCGTGAGCGCTGGCCCCGCGTGTCCCTTGCGTTCGGGCAGGTCTCCGCGGGAAAGCCACCCGACGGCGCGGAGCAGCGTGATCGCGATCGTGCGCCCGTCGTGAAGCACCGCATATTCGCGGAGACCGTCGACGCCGACGGCAAGCCCGCGCGTCGCACCCTCGACGGCAACGAGGTCATGCAGGGCGCGCTCGGCCGTCGGCTGCTCGATCCAGCCGGGTCGCGGCGCGACGCGGGTGTCGCGATCGAGCCACGCGAACGCCGCACCCGCGCTGTGGGTCAGCGATCGCGTACCCGTCGCGCAGAGGACACGTAGACGGTGATCGCGTGCCTGGTTATCGACGACCAGCCGCACGTCGACACGCCGCGCGCCGGCATCGAGCGATATCTCCGCACGCACGGCGCATGAAACGAGGTCAGGAGCCCGCGCGAGCCGGTCGTCACGAAGACCTGTTGGGAGGCGCAGCTCGTATTCGACCGTCACGGTCGCGCGGTCACCGGCGACAGCAGCGGTTCGCGCCCCGGCGAGATCGCGTGATCCAAGCGTCGGCCCCGCATATGAATAGGTGTACTCGTCACCCCGGTCCCCCTCGTCCAGCAGCGCTCCATGTGGACCGGAGCGCACGCGGGTCGCGCGGTCGACCACCATGAACGAGCCGTCCTGTGCGACCTCGACCCGCAGCGCTTCGTTCTCGATGACCCCGTCTTCCGGTGACGACACACCCGGACCATCGACGCGCAGCGCGGGCGACGTACCGAGGGCGGAACACCGCACGCGCGTCGGCCGTCCGTCGAGCGCGACGACGGCGTCGCGCTCCCAAGGAACGGCACTCCACACGATCGGCGAATTGCCTGATCCACCCAGCTCGCGAGCAAGACGCGCGGCAAGCGCCTCGCCGTCGGCGCGCACGCGGGCGAAGCGCGGGGCCATGTCGACGTCGTGCACCTCATCGATCGAGCAGCCGCAGATCGAATCGTGCGGATGGTTCTGCAGCAGCGTGCGCCAGAGCGACCGCACCTCGTCCCGCGCGTGGCCGCCGGCCAGCGCGTCAAGCGGTTCGCAACGCTCCAGCAGGAGCCGCTCGCACGCCACGTTCTCCTGCTTGATCCAGACGCGAGCCGAATTCACGCCACGGAGGATCGGCCGGTAACGGCCACGGACCATCTCGCCGACGACCAGCCCGCGTGGCTGGGTCATGGCCGCCTCGTACTCCTCGAGGCTGGAGATACGCGCGTCGACGTTCGGCAAGAGCTCGTCCCATGCCGCCACCGCCTCGGGCAGGCGCGCGTACGCGTCCACGTGATCGTCACCGACCATGAAGAGGAGCGTCGAGCCATTCGCGTACGCGGTGGTGACGTCGAGCATCCGCCCGAGCCGACTACGCACCCGCGTCCGAAGCTGCTGCGGCGTCTCGGCAGCATCGCCGACGAGCTGCAGCCCGCCCGAGTAATGGTCCACGAGATGCGTGGCGACAACGCTGTCGCCCGATGGTCCCTGCCAACGAAACTCAGCGCCGACGCGCTCGCCCTCGTCGCCGACGCCGCGCGAGAAGACGTACGAGCTGTACCCGAAGCCACGAAGCAGCTGCGGCGTTTGCGCCGGATGCCCGAACGGGTCCGCCACGTAGCCGACGCGCATTGCGCGCCCGAATGACGCGGAGACGCGCAGCCCCTCCTGGAAGTTCCGCACGAGAGACTCGCCGGACACCAGAAGGTTGTCGGCGAGCACGTACCACGGACCGATGAAGAGACGCTCCGCCCGCACGAGTGCTTCGATGCGCGGCCTGTCGGCGGGGCGCTTCTCGAGGTAGTCCTCGGCCCAGATCGTGTGGCCGTCGAAGGTGAACGATCTGAACGCGCTGTCGCGCTCGAGCACGTCGAGCAGCTTGGACACCATCGGCACGAGCCGCGCGCGATATCCCTCGAAGCGCTCGTACCACTCGCGATCCCAGTGCGTGTGCGGAACGACGAACGCGCGCCATCGCACTCGGCGCCGCACCAGTGCGACCGCGAGCGGCGCCGTGAGACCAGAGATCGTGCCGATCGCGGCGCCGGCCACGACGTCGAGCGGGTAATGGACACCGACGGCGACGCGCTCAAAGGCGACCGCGACCGCGAACAGCAACGCGGGGAGGCGCCAGGCAGGGGCGACACGGCCCAGTGCGACGGCGGCGCCGAAGGCGAACGCGGCGTCACCCGACGGGAACGAGAAGGTGCTCGGCTCGGTGATGAGCGTTGGTGGAAGATCGAGCACGACGCTGAACGGGCGAGGGCGCCGAACGACCAGCTTCAGCAGCTCGGCGACGAGCCATCCATCCACCAAGCCGACGTAGACCGTCAGCGCGCCCCAGAGTCCGCGGCGGCCGAAGCCACGCGCGCGAGCGACGAGCACGCCGGCGACCCACCAGATGAACCCGTTGAAGTTGATGTACGCCACGGCGATCGCGAGCGCGGCGAGCAGTCCGTTGTTGGCGACGGCGGTCACGATCGCGCTGAAGAGCTGCGTGTCGAACGCGAAGAGCCCGTCCATCAGCGGCGGCGCACGTGCCGCCAGACGAAGAGACCGACCCCGAGAAGGATCACGGCCGCGATGAGGTAATCGAGCCCTCTGAGGTTGTGCTTGAGCTCGAGCCAGTGATCCCCGAGCTGCATCCCGCCCCAGACCAGGAGCATCACCCAGGGGATCGCACCAAGGATGGAGAACAGCGTGAAGCGCCAGAGAGGCATGCGCGCGATCCCGGCCGGCACCGAGATGAACGTCCGGACGATCGGCAGCATGCGGGAGAAGAACACCGTCGCTTCGCCATATCGGGCGAACCAACGATCCGCGAGCTCGAGATCGTGCGCGCTGATGAGCACGTACTTTCCGTAGCGCTCGACCAGCGGCCGACCGCCGTATGCTCCGATCGCGTAGCTGGCCAGCGAACCGACCGTGTTCCCGACGACCCCGGCGACGACGGCGCCCCAGTAGCTCCACGGCGACGAGGTGAGCGGTTCGGTCAGGCCTTTCGAGACGCTCCAGCCGGCGAACGGCAGGATGAGCTCCGACGGCAGCGGGATCGCGGCGCTCTCGATGGCCATCGCGATGACGACGCCGACATAACCGAAACGCTCGTAGAGCGCCTCGAGGAAGGGAATGACGATGGCATCGATCGCTTCGAGCACGCCGGTATGATGGCGTCACGGCGGGAAGGGTGCGTGGACTCTATTGGAGGGACGCATGCCTAACGATCACCTGACACTCGACGAGCGCCTGGCGAGCAGCCTCACCAAGATCGGCTCGGCTGATGTGGTCGTGGGCATCCCCAGCTTCCGCAACGCGGCGACGATCGGCTACGTGGCGACGACCGCGGCAAAGGGGCTGCGCGAGCACTTTACCGGTGCGCGCGTCGCGATCGTGAACGCGGACGGTGGCTCGGAGGACGGAACGCCGGATCGCGTCGTCGAGGGCGCGTCGGGCGTGCCCGTGGCCGTCGGCCGTTACATCGGACCGCCGGGCAAGGGCTCCGCATTCCGCGCGATCTTCACCGCTGTCGGCATCCTCGGAGCGCGCGCCTGCGCCGTCGTCGACAGCGACCTGCG
>JANMSU010000311.1:0-5619 GCA_031389835.1 Chloroflexota bacterium | reverse complement strand
CATGGCGATGGCCAGTCGCCAGCAGCGGATCGTCGTGTCCCTGGCGGGCCCGATCGGTGGCGCGGTCGTCGGGGCGATCTGCGCGATCGTCGCCATGCTCGACAGCGGGATCGTCGGCGCCGTGGCGTTCCAGGGAGCCAGCCTCTTCACCTTTCAGCTGGTGATGAACCTTCTCCCGATCCTCGAGCTCGATGGCTATCACGTGTTGGTGGACCTGCTCGACGCGCCATTCCTACGCCAGCGCTCGATGGCCTTCGCGCGGACCGCGATCGTCCGCAAGCTGCGGCGCCGAGAGCGATGGAGGCGCGGCGAGATCGGCCTGGCATCGTTCGGAGCGCTCGCGATCGTCACCTCTGTGCTCGTCCTGGTGTTCTCGCTCATGCTCTGGCAGACCCGTGTCGCCACGGCGGCGGAGGAATTGTTTGCCCGTGGCGCCGTCGGCGTCCTCGCGCTCGGAGCCCTCGTTCTGGTCTTCGTTGGCCCACTGCTGGTGGCACTCGCTGCGCGGCTGGTCGGCGGTGTCCGCACCTTCGCGCGCCTCCGAACCGCGCGCGCGCGCCAAGCCCGGCTCGGGACGGTTCATGAACGCGCCGCCGTCCTGGCGCGCGTTCGGTTCTTCGCCGGCCTCCCGGGTCCGGCGCTCCTTGCCATCGCCTCGCACCAGGAGGAGCAGCCCGTGGAGGCTGGCGCGACCGTCGTCACAGCCGATGAGGTCGGCGACCGTTTCTATCTCGTCCGCTCGGGTCGCCTGGAGGTCCTCTCTCGAGACGGGCGGGAGCTGGGGACGATCCTCGCGGGCGAAGGCTTCGGCGAGATGGCGCTTCTGGACCGCAAACCGCGCGGCGCGACGGTCCGGGCGCTGGTGCCGTGTGAGCTGTGGTCGCTGGATCGCGGCCACTTCGAGCGCTGGGTGCGTGACCGTTACGAGATCGCCGCCCGCATCCGCGCCTCGGCGGAGGAGCGCTCCGAGTTGGCGTCGCTCCCGTTCTTCCGCGGGCTCGACCCCGTGGAGCTCGACCGAATCGCGGCGCGGCTCGTTCTGAGGCGTGTTTCCGCCGGCCAGACCGTCATGTCGGAGGGGGACCCCGGGGACCGCTATTACGTCGTCCGCGAGGGCCAGGCGGAAGTGTCGATCGGCGGAAGCAAAGTCAGGCGGCTGGGCCGCGGGGAGGCCTTCGGCGAGCTGGCTCTGCTATACGGGCACCCTCGGACGGCGACGGTGACCGCCGCCACCGACCTCGTGCTGGCCGGGTTGGGTCGGGAGGACTTCCAGAGGCTGGTGCGTGGCTCCCGCGAAAAAACAGGCGAATTCCGGGCGCGGACGGCGCATTATGTGGTCGCCGGGCTGGGGGCTTCGGCGACGCGGGGAGAGTGATGGGTTGGACTGCTGGACTTGCGAGCGGACGGCGCTCGGCGCATGCCGGTTCTGTGGCCGCGGTACTTGCCGCGAACACGCGAAGACGCATCCGTTCCTCATCGACGTCTTTCGCGGCAACAAACACCAGACCCTGCGCGCGCTCGTCGTCGAAGATGCGCTGCACTGCGGTGTCTGCCGGCCGCGCGACGAGCCGGTCGATCTACCTGAGCTTGAGTGATGGGGAGGGGGTAGCGAGATAGGCGAACGTCATCGGCTTTACAGAGGGCGCGTCGTGCCGGTGGACGAAGCGCACTGCTATCGAGGTCAATCTGCCGGCAACAACACGGAGGAGGAATGACATGTCAAAGGAAGCACTCGCAAAGGTCGTCCAGCGCGCGATCAGCGACGCCTCGTTCAGGCGCCAGCTGAGTTCGGACACCGCCGGCGCGCTACGCGGTTTCGACCTCAGCCCGGATGAGGTCTCGGCACTTCGCGCTGGAGACGCCGGGCGTCTCTCGACCCTGGGCGTCGACCAGCGGATGAGCAAGTCGTTTGCGCTCGGCGGCATGGCCGCTGCCACGCGCATGGCGCAGAGCGACCTCACCGCCGGCGCACCCACTGCATTCGACGACGGCGCTTCCGGCGCCGGCCGCACGATCATCCCGCATGACCCCGAGGCCACAACGACCGCCGACCTCGACGGTGCCGGATCGAGCCGCGCCGCCTCGGCCCTCAACGACGACCCCGACGGGTTCCTCGCGGCCAACGCACGCGCGAGCGGCGGCACCGGATCCGTCCGCACGGGCGACGACTGGAAGTACGCGGACCGCGGGTCCGCTGCCGCGCCGGTCGAGGGCTCACCGGAAGCCGACGCCGCCGCACAGAGCGCCAGCAGCGGTGGGGGCGGCGGGATGGCGAACTCCCCAGCTCACCACGGACTTGCCGGACCATCCCAGGTCGCGTCGGCGCGTGCCGGCGATGACTATGCCCGCAGCGCACGCGTCGACGACTCCGGTCGCATCGGTACCGCGCGTGTCGACGACGCGAGCGGATCGAGCGGCGCGCGCACCGTCAACGACGACTCCGATGGCTTCCTCGCAGCGAACGCGAACGCAGATCTGAGCGGTTCGGTGGTCCGATCGAACGTCAGCGACGATCCCGATGGTTTCCTCGCGGCGAACGCGAATGCTGACCTGAGCGGCGGAACCAGCAGAGGCGACGGCACAGCCTTCGTTGACGAGTCCGAGGCCTACCTGACCAAGGTCGGCTACGACGCAAGCCAGGCAACCTCCGCGGTCACCGACGCTCACGACCGCGGCGGCGAGAACATCGTCACCCGCGTCGCGGACGAGGGCGACGCCTCCGGCGGAACGGCCGCCTCCGAGAACGGACCGAACCTCAGCTCCTAGGACAGCCACGCGGCAGGACGGCAGACGAGCGGCCCGAGGGGGCCGCTCGTCTCTTTAGTAGCGGATCTCCTTCTTGAGCAGGGCTGGATCCACGATCTCCACCTGTCCGCGTCCGAGCTTCACCGCGCCGCGGCGCTCGAGCTCGACCAGCACGCGGTTCACCGCGACGCGCGTCGCGCCGACGAACTGAGCGAGATCCTCCTGCGTGAGCGGGATGATGTTCGTCGAGCCCAGCAGCTCGTTCTGGTCGAGGAGCAGCTTCGCTAAGCGTCCTGGTAGATCGAGGAAAACGAGATCCTCGATGTGCCCGGTGCTCCGCCGGATGCGCGTGGCGAGGAGGGCCAGCAGCTGCCGCATCGCGTCGGGGCTGCCCCGCAGCACGTCCATGAAGTCTCGATTAGCAAGGGCGAACGTCGTCGTCTCCGTCATCGCGGTCACCGTCGCCGAGCGGGGACCCTCGTCGAAGAGCGAGATCTCGCCGAACACATCGCCCCCGCGGTGCAGCGCGATCACGACCTCCTGGCCACCCTCCTCCGGGACGGAGACCTTCACCGTTCCGGATGCGATGAGATACACGTGACCCGCCGGGTCGTCGCGATGGAAAATCACCTCGTTGCGTTGGAAGTGCCTCGAGCGCATCCGTGCCGCGAGCTCGAGGCGCTCGCGCTGTCCGAGGGGCGCGAAGACCGGCGAGTGCGAGAGGACGTCGGCGATCTGGCTCGCGTCCACGGCGGGATGGTACGCGCCCACGAGTGTTAGGCGGCGACGCCCAGGGCTTTCTCCAGGCGTGGCCGAACGTCCTCGGCCAGCCGTTTCATGCTCTCCGTGTCGTAGGGGTACGCGAATCCCGCGATCCATCCGCGCAGGCCGACATCCCAGTACGACCTCAGATGCTTGGTGACCTCGTCGGTGTTCCCGACGAAGACATTGGGGCGATTCATGCCCGGATGGTGCTTCGCGATGTTGGCGAGCACGCGCTCCGCGTCGTCCTTGTCGTCGCGGATGACCAGCCAACTCCCGCCGTACGGGACGATCTCGTTCGGATCGCGGCCGACCTCGGCGCAGTGCTGGCGCAGGACCTCGAGCTTGTGCTTGATGAGATCGGCCGTGCCGAAGCCGTGCCACTGGTCGGCGTAGCGCGCGGTCGTCCGCAGCGTTCGCTGCTCGCCGCCGCCGCCGATCATGATCTGGAGCCGCTTCTGGACCGGCCGTACGTTGAGCACCGCGTCCTGAAGCTTGTAGTACTTGCCCTTCATCGTGACGCGATCTCCGTCGAGGAGCCGGCGGATGATCTTCGTGGCCTCGGCGAAACGCGTCGAGCGCACACCCGGAGTGCCGAGATCGATGCCGTAAGCGCGGTGCTCCGTTTGATTCCACGCCGCGCCGATCCCAAGGTTGACCCTGCCGTTACTGACGTGGTCCAGCGTCGCGGCCATGTTCGCGATGACCGCGGGGTGGCGATAGGTGATGCCCGAGACGAGCGCGCCGATGCGCACGCGCTGCGTGATCGCCGCCCAAGCGGGAAGGATCTGCCAGGCCTCGAAGTTGGGCCGCTCCTCCTCACCGGACAGTGCGTAGAAGTGGTCCCATGTCCAGATCGACTCGACACCGATCCTGTCTGCGAGCTGCGCGACATCGCGCATCGCGGGCCACGTCGTGTTCTGTGGCCAGACCTGGAAGCCGATCCGCACAGCCACACACTAGACTTCGTTGCCTCATGGCGCTCGACACCAAGCGTCCGGTCGACACGTCCGCGATCGCGAGGGACACCAAGGACCACGTCCTCGTCTCCTGGTCGGCGCAGGGTGCACTCGCGCCACTGGTCATCACTGGCGCGAAGGGATCGTGGCTGCACGCGGGCGAGCGTCGCATCCTCGATTTCTCCTCAGGCCTCATCAACGTCAATCTCGGTCACGGTCACCCGAAGGTCGTGCGTGCGATCCAGGAGCAGGCCGAGCGCCTGTGCTACGTCACGCCGTCCTTCGGTGAAGCGAGCCGGGCCGAGCTCGCACGGCTCATGGCGGAGATCACACCGGGCGACCTCACCAAGACGCTCTTCACCACCGGTGGCAGCGAGGCGAACGAGCACGCGCTGCGCATCGCGCGCATGTACACGAAGCGCCACAAGGTCCTCACGCAGTGGCGCTCTTTCCATGGCCAGACACAGGGCGCCGCCACGCTCGGCGGGGACAACCGGCGCTGGGCGAACGAGCCTGGCATCACCGGTGTGGTGCGGTTCCTCAACCCGGATCCGTACCGTTCGATGTTCGGCAACGACGCGCAGAAGGCGCTCGCGCACGTCGAGGAGGTGCTCTGGTACGAGGGCCCCGAATACGTCGCTGCGGTCTTCCTCGAGCCGATCGTCGGCAGCTCGGGTCTCATCGTGCCGCCGGATGGCTTCCTCCGTGGACTCCGCGCGATGTGCGACAAGTACGGGATCCTGCTCATCCTCGACGAGGTCATGACCGGCTTCGGCCGCACCGGGAAGTGGTTCGCGGCGGAGCACGAGGGCGTGGTGCCCGACATGCTGACGTTCGCGAAGGGCGTGAACTCGGGCTACGTCCCGCTCGGCGGGGTCATCGTCAACGAGCCGATCGCGAAGCACTTCGATGCGAACGTGCTGTGGGCGGGCCTCACCTATGCCGGTCATCCGCTCGCCTGCGCCGCCGGTGTCGCCACGATCGAGGCCTACCGCGAGGACGCCCTCATCGAGCGCGGCGCGCGGAGCGGCGAGGTGCTCATGCGCGAGCTGCGCGCGGTCGCGGAGCGCCACCCGTCGGTGGGCGACGTCCGCGGCAAGGGCCTCTTCATCGGCATCGAGCTCGTGAAGGATCGCAAGACCAAGGAGATGCT
>JANMSU010000300.1:0-10040 GCA_031389835.1 Chloroflexota bacterium | reverse complement strand
CCCACGTCTCGGCCGGAAGTGAGGCCTGTAGCTCGGGTCCCGCGAAGGCGACCAAACGTGAACACAGACGACCCCCGGACGCGGGGGTCGTCTTTTTGTACGCTCGGATCGGATGGAGAACACCGGGGAGCTCGCCTGGTTCCGAGGCGAGGTGCTGCGCTCCATCCTCCATCCGTTCGATTTCGCGCGGTCGCTCGCGCGCCAGCACTTCGGCCTTGCCGGCGTGCTCGTGGCGCTCGTCGCCGGCTCCTCGCTGGCCTTCGCGGTCGACGCGATGATCCTGACTTCGAAAGGCTTTCTCCTCTTCGACTTCCTGCCTCAGGTGCTCGTCGACTCGCTGTTCGTCGGAGTCCGGCTCGCTGTCGCCGGATGCTCTACCGGCAGTTCACCGCGGTGCCTCAGACGCGGGGCCTCGCGCTGATCTTCCACTACATCGAGCCGGCCGACGAGCGCGCCGCGCTGGCGGAGGCGGCATCAGTCGCCGCGACGTGGCGCATTCGCGAGGAGCCGCGCTAGGCCACGGCGCTCGATGGCGACCGGGACCTCGCGCACGAACTCCTCCGCGTCGATACGGAAGGCGCGGACCTCGGGCTTGCCGGTCCGCAGCGACACAAGGATGTAGAACGCGTCCGGGTAGTGCGCTTCGGCGCGGTCCGTTGGCGACGGATACGGCTGGCTGACGGGATGGCTGTGATAGATGCCGACCAGCTCCTCACCCGCCGCCTCCATCGCGCGGAACGCCTTCAGCTGTTCGAGCGGGTCGATGACGTACCTGGTGGTCGGCGTTGGGTGCGCGTTCGCGCAGCGGATGAGACGGGTGACGCCGCCGCCGCGACCGGCGAGGAGGCCGCAAGCCTCGCGCGGCGCCTCGTCGCGCGCGTGAGCGACCAGCTCATCGCGCAGCGAGGACCGGAGCCAAAGCGTGTCGGCTATGCGGAGCCGCCGGCCATGGCCGGGATGACCATGACCTCACTGCCATCCGGCACGGTCGCGGCGGTGCCGCCGTTGGCGCGCGCATCGTCGTCGCCGATGTACACATTCACGTATGTGCGGATCGCGCCGGTCTCGTCCAGAACGCGCGAGCGGAATCCGGGATGCCGACGATCGATGTCGGAGATGATCTCCGCGAGCGTCCCAGCGGCCGCTTTGAGGTTGGTCTGCCCGCCGGTCGCGTCGCGAAGCGCGCCAGGCAAGCGCACGGTCACTGCCACAGTGTCACTCCCATAGGGGCGTACTGAGGTAACGCTCTCCCCCATCAGCGATCAACACGACGATACGGCCCGGTTGTTCCCTCGCGATGGCGACGGATGCGGCGACGGCCGCGCCACCGGACACGCCGCTGAAGATGCCTTCCTCGCGCGCGAGTCGTTTGGTCATCGCTATCGCTTCGTCCGTCGCCATCACACGATGCTCGTCCGCGACGCGTTCGTCCCAGATCCGCGGCCGCAGCGCGGTCGGCATGTGCTTCCAGCCCTCGATGCCGTGCAGCGGATCGTCGGGCTGCACCGCGATGATCCGCACGCCGCGCGGACGCAGGGCCGCGGACACACCGACGATGGTGCCCGAGGTGCCGACACCCGCGACGAAATGCGTGACGCGTTCTTCGGTCTGCGACCAGATCTCAGGTCCGGTCGTGAGCTCGTGGGCGCGCGGATTCGCCGGGTTGGAGTACTGGTCCACATACACCTGATCGCCTGTCGCTGCGAGGCGGCGCGCCTCGCGGATCGCGCCGTCGGTACCTTCGAGCGGGTCGGTCAAGACGACCTCCGCGCCGAATGCGCGGATGATGCGCTTTCGCTCGAGCGACACCTTGTCGGGCATGACGAGTCGAGCAGGGTGCCCGCGCACGGCGCACACCATCGCAATCGCGACGCCGGTGTTGCCGCTGGTCGCATCGAGGACGACTGTGCCCGAGCGGAGCCGCCCATCCTCCTCGGCGGCGATGACCATCCACAGCGCCGCACGGTCCTTGACGCTGCCGCCTGGGTTGGCCGATTCGATCTTCGCCCACAGCTCGCCGGGAAGGCCGGCGCCGATGCGGCGCAAAGGCACGAGCGGCGTGTCGCCGATGTGTTCCAGGATCGTGCCGCGCACCCGCGCGCGCACGAGGTCGGCGGATAGGGTCATGCAAGAAGGCTAGGGGCAGCTGCGCGGGCTATGTGCGAGCTGTCTCCAGCGCACGTCGCGCGAGACGCAGCGCCTCTTCGCTGTCGCCGGTGGACTCCACTGCGTGCGACCAGCGATCGAAGATCACGCGGAGCATGTGTGGGGCACGCTCCTCGGCCAGCTGGCGCGCTTCCTGGAACGACCGGCGCGCCGCGGCGCCGTTGGCGCCCATGCGCAGCTCGCCGAGGATGACCAGCAGCCGCACCTGCGCGTCCGGCTGATCGACCCTTCGTGCGAACTTGAGCGCTTCTTGCGCCAGCTCGAGCGCATTCTTCGGATCGGTCTTCGCAGTCACCTCAGCCTCAGAGGCCCTGATCGACGCGAGCGTGCCGTCGCGCTGCGTCTCGACGGCGAGCTCCGCGGCACGCGCGAGGCACTCGCGAGCGCGCTCGCGGTTCCCATATTCCGCGTAGAGGAGTGCGGCGTTGTCGAGGGTGCACGCGACCTGATCGAACAGGCCGAGCTCTTCAAAGATCTGCAGGCTCTTTTGGTTGTACACGATCGCGGCCTCGAGATCGCCCTCGTCCTGATGCGTCTTCGCCATTCCCGCGTAGAGGGCGCCCAGCGACGGTCGATCACGGAACTTCTCGGCGAGCGCGATGGCGCGCTCGTACGCCGCGAGGGCCTGCTTCGGCTGACGCAGATTGGTGAGCGCCAGTGCCAGGTCCACAAGCCGGCGGAAGTGGAAGGCCGGATCGTTCAGAACGCCGCTATCGCACGCCGCGACGATGTCGCGTAGCAACCGCAGCGCTTCCTCGTAGGCGTAAGTCTTGGCATAGGCGCTGGCGAGGACCGCGCTGACGCGGACCTGCTCCTCGGCGTCGTCGAGGAGCTCCGCCATGCGCTGCGCGCGTTCGATAAGTGGGAAAGCCTGCTTCGGCTGGCCAAGAGCGTTGTAGGCCACTGCCAGGTAGCGGAGCCGTACGAGCTGGTCCGACGCGCCGAGCCCTTCCTCGAGCGCTTCGAGGATCGGGATCGCGTCCGCCGCGCGCGCCTGTTCGATGTAACGACGTGCCTCAAGCAGCTCGAACTGCGGCGTGGCGGGTGCCGCGACACCACCCAGAAGATCGGCTGGCTTCACGCCGAGGACGCCGGCGATGTGCTCGAGAGCCTTCATCGAGGCGCGCGTGCGACCCGACTCGAGCATCGATATGTATGCCTTGGTGTAGTTCGGCTCCGCGACCTGCGCCTGGGTCAGCCCCTTCGCCGTCCGAAGAGAACGGATGCGTGCGCCGACGTCGGCGACCATCGGGGAACGGACCGGGGGCATCCGGGGCACTTTACGTCGTTACAAGTGTCGGGTCAAACGAGGCTTTACTTCAGACTTTCGGACCGAGACCGGGGCGTTGCCGGTCGGGGTCCGCGCGGGCCCAGGTGCCCGCCTGTCTCGGTCGGCCGAAACCGTTGTGGCTACGGCCGCTGGTCACTCAGGTTCCTAGCAGTAGCCGCCGTTGGCCCACGGGTCGCAGGCGTTGGCGGTGCCAGCCGCGATGTTGGTCGAGAACGCGAGACCAAGTGCAACGACGATCGCAAGGATGAAACGACGGAACGACATGAGTGGGTCCTCCCGACCCCACCGGCGAATTTGTCGCTGGGCCCGTCGTCCCGACTATCGCCGTGTGACGCCTGGAAGTAAAGGCGGATTTGCCTGGGCCAAAGAGGGGCTCGGACCGGGACATATGCTCGACCGGTGATCCGAGCCGTCGCGCTCGCACTCGTGTGCGTGCTGGTGCTGTCGGCGTGCGGTGAGGATCGCCTCTTCGGCACGGAGCTCGAGAAGAAGCCCGCACCCGACTTTACCCTCACCGACGCCGTGACCGGCAGGAGTCTGACGCTCTCGTCCCTCCGGAAAAGCACGATCGCGCTCGCGTTCCTCTTCACGCGGTGCCCCGATGTGTGTCCGCTCACGGCGGGCCAGTTCCGAGCCGCTCAGCGCTCGCTCGGCGCCGACGCAGCGAAGGTCGAGTTCGTGGCCGTCTCGGTCGATCCCGACGGTGACACGCAGCAGGCGGTGCGCGAGTTCTCGGAGCGGCACGATCTGAGCGAACGCTGGCACTACCTCATCGGACCGCGGGCGCAGCTCGAGGCGGTGTGGGCCATGTACGGGATCGGCGCGTTCTCCTCATCAGGCGCGCGCGCGGTGGAGCACAACGACGCGATCTATCTCATCGACGCACGCGGGCGTGAGCGCGCCATCCTTCACTCGAGCGATCCGACGAACTGGCTGCTCGACGATCTTCGGGCCATGATCAGGGAGGGATCGGACTAGCGGTCAGCCGATGATGTAAATGATCGTGAAGAGTCCGATCCAGACGACGTCCACGAAGTGCCAGTAGATCGATGCGGCCTCGACGGCGAGGTGGCGCTGCGCCGTGAAATGCCCCTTCGTCGCACGGAAGAGGACGAGCGCGTTCATGACGATCCCGCCGGTCACGTGAGCGCCGTGGAACCCGGTGAGCGTGAAGAACACCGCCGCGAAGATGCCGTTGTCGGGTAGGAAGCCGAGCTTGGTGTACTCGTAGATCTGGCCCCCGATGAACCAGACGCCGAGAAGGACCGTGGGGATCAGCCAGTTGCGGAGCCCGCGGTGGTCACCCCTCTTGATGGCGTTGACCGCTAACTGCATCGTGACGCTCGACGCGAGCAGGAACACCGTGTTGATCGCGACGAGTGGGATGGGCGTCCCGAAGATGGGCGTGACCGAGTTCCATGCCGGTTTCTCGCAGTGTTCGACGCACCGCTGGAAGACCGGCTCCCACTCGGGGACGCGCGCCCGTAGGAAGAAGTACGTGGTGAAGAGCGCGAGGAAGAACATCGCTTCGCTCGACACGAAGAGGATGCACGCCCACATGGCATGCGAGAACCGCCCGGGTTGTGATTCGAGGCCGGTCTCATTGACCGGGAGGCGGTCGCGTGGGCGTTCGCGGCGTCCGCGGACGATCGGCCGCTCCTCGGTGCGCGTGCTCATCGCCTAGTGGCCGCCGTGGTCGCGGTCGCCCGCGGCGACGAAGGTGCGCGCGTCGTCGATCAGCCAGGTGGCCATCCCGATGACGAGGATCACCGCGCCGATCACGATCAGTACGAGACCAAAGAGGATGCCGAACGAGAGGATCGTTACGCCAAGACCGATGATCGCGGGCGAGAGACTCGGCGCCGGAAGATGCGGCTCGGGCTCGGCCGCAGCGGTCGTTTCATGGTGTCCGGACACGCCGACAGTCTAGGAGTCCGATTGGCGCGTGTCGAAACGACGCCCTAATCTTTGTCGCGATGTTCCCGGTCCGCATTCGCGTGGCCCTCGGCGTGATCACCGCACTCGTCATCGCCCTCATCTCCTCGGCCCCCGCACTCGCGGAAGGACCATGGCCGAACGATCCGCAGGGCCCGATCGCACGAACTATCGCCGAGCTGTACTGGATCATGTTCGCGGCCGCCGTCGTCGTGCTCGCGATCGTGGACGGCGCGCTCATCTACGCGGGCATCAAGTTCCGCGAGCGGCCGGGTCACGTCGCGCAGCAGTTCCACGGACACAACATGCTCGAGCTCACCTGGACGATCATCCCGACGATCATGGTCGTCAGCTTCTCGGTGCTGTCGTGGCAGAAGCTCGACTTCATCAACAACACGCGCGGCGGCGATGTGGGGATGGTGGTCCAGGCCGAGGGCGTGCAATGGTCCTGGAACTTCAGCTATCCGCGCGAGGACCGCTTCCGCCTGAAGGACGGCACGACCTACCTCACGGGAGCGCAGGAGCTGCACATCCCGGTCGGCACCAAGGTGCGGATCGAGCTTTCTTCGAAGGACGTGATCCACTCGTTCTGGGTCCCCTCGCTGGGCGGCAAGAAGGACGCGGTCCCCGGACGCGCGACTGACCTCTGGCTCCAGGCCGACCGGCCCGGAACGTACAAGGGCCAGTGCCTCGAGTTCTGTGGCGATGGGCATGCGGACATGCTCATCACCCTCGTCGCGCACCCGGTGAACGAATACGCCGCGTGGATCGACGCCGCGAAGGTGGAAGCAGAGCGGTTCAACTCCCCGGAGGCCGCTCGGGGACGGGAGCTGTTCCGGTCACTCGCCTGCGCGGGCTGTCACACGATCCGGAACTTCACGGCCGGCCGATTCCCGGGCGCACCTGACCTGACGAACGTGGCGAGCAAGAAGAGCATCGTCGGCGGCCTTCTGTCACCCGTCGACGAGGCGAACCTGCGACGGTGGATCGCCAATCCGCAGGCGGTGAAGCCGGGGACCGCGATGCCGAACCTGGGTCTGTCGGAGCAACAGGTCACCGACCTCGTCAACTTCCTGCTCATCCTCAAGTGATCGGGAGCTAACGGACCGCCAGCGCCACTCGCATCCCGAGCTGGTAGTGACCCGCGACGTTGCAGATGATCACGTAGTTCCCCGCCACCAGATCCGCGGTCACGACCGACACCTTGCCCACGCCAAGGCTCTTCACCTGTTTGACAAGGCCATCCTCTTTCGCCTTTGCCGCACCCGAGTCCATCGCCAGCTTGTCGAAAGCGAGGTCGGTCTTGATGAGCTCGAACGAGTGCTCCATGGCGCCAGCGTTCTTGACGCCGATCTTCACGGTGCCGGCCTTCACCGTGTCGACGCTCAGCTCGACCTTGTAATCCTTCATGGTCACCGCGAGGTCGACGTCCGGCGGGATGGTCTCAGGTGTTCCGGCGCAGGCCGCGACGGTCAGCGCAATGCCCAGGAGCAGCGCGAGGGGAAGACGTGTCACGGATGCAGCGTACCGCGCTCGCGGCGCCGCTGCGTTTCCTCTTCATGCGCGAGCCAGCGGAAGAACGCGAGCGAGACACCGAGCAGGAACACCGCGTCTCCGACGACCCACATGAGCGCGCCGCCGATCCGCTGATCCGTCAGCGCGTCGATGCCGTAGGCCACGGTGCGGTCCGCGTAGTGGGGATACAGGACGCGTGTCGAGAACGAGAGAAGCCCACCGAGCAGCGTGTTCTGCGCGGCGCCGGCGATGAGCAGATAGAAGATGCGAGCGGCGTACGGGAGCGTCCCGAGGAACGGCACGGGATCGATCACCACGCTCCAGAACAGCATCGCTCCACCGAAGAAATGCGCATGCTCGAGAACATGCACCCGCGCATCCGTCACCGCGGCGACGTACAGATCCGGCCAATGCCAGAGGAACACACCGCCGACGAACACCAGGGCCGCGACCAGCGGATGGCGAAGGAGGTGAACGACGGTGCGCACCGGTCCGTTCCGCGCCAGCGGCCGCACCACGCGGGCGCGCACGAGGTCGGGCAGACCCATCAGCACCGGTCGCACCGGCTCGCCGATGAAGAGCAGCGGCGGCGCGACCGCGGTGAGAAGCATGTGCTGCAGCATGTGGACGCTGAAGAGGTCCGCGGCGAGGACGTCGAGCGCGGGCACCAGCGCGAAGAGGAGCGTCGCCGTCCCGAGAAAGAAAACTCCGGTGCGCCATGCCGGCCACTGGCGGCGCTTCATACGGCGTACGCCCCGCGCGTAGGCCGCCGCCGCGAGAACGGCGACGACGACGGCTAGAGCTTCAATGAGCTGTCCACCATGATCGCGACGAACAGCAGGGCGAGGTAAAGGAGCGAATACAGGTAGAGCCCGCGCGCGGTGGCGCGCCGACGGGCTGCGGCCGCGCGGATGAGACGCACCGACCAGCCGACGAACACGAGGCCCAGCGCGATAGCGGCCACCAGATAGATCGCACCGAGCCCGCCGCCGAGGAAGAGCAGCACCGAAAGCGGCACGAGCGACAGCGCGTAGGTGAAGATCCCCCAGGTGGTGGCCTCTTCGCCGCGGACGACCGGGAGCATCGGGACTCCCGCGCGTTTGTAGTCGTCGCTGATGAGCAGCGCCAACGCCCAGAAGTGCGCCGGTGTCCAGAAGAAGACGATCGCGAACAGCAGCCACGCCGAAAGGTCAAGCGATCCGGTGACCGCGGACCACCCGACGAGCGGCGGTATCGCGCCGGCGGCGCCGCCGATGACGATGTTCTGCACGGTCGTGCGCTTCAGCCAGAGCGTGTACACGAAGATGTAGAACAGCGTGCCGACGATCGCGAGCGACGCCGCGACCACGTTCGCAAAGAGCGCGAGCACCGCGAAGGCGATGATGTTGAGGATGATCCCGAGCCCGACGGCCCACTCGTCCGGGACGCGGTGCGCCGGGAGCGGCCTGCCCCGCGTCCGGCGCATGAGCTCGTCGATGTCGCGATCGAAGTAGTGATTCAGGGCGGAAGCGCCGCCGCTCGCCGCCGCGCCGCCGATGATCGTCGCCGCGAGCAGCGAGAAGGGCGGTACGCCACGCGCCGCGAGGAACATCGCCCCGATCGCGGTCAGGAGCAGGAGCGACATGATCGCGGGTTTGGTGAGCGCGACCATGTCCGCGACCAGCTCGCGCGAAGGCATCGTGGGACGCCACGCGACGGTGGTCAGCGCGACGGTGAGGCACCACACCAGAGACGCGAGAGCGGGGTGCGCTCCGAGAGCCCATGGCGAGAATCCCGTTAGCGGATTCGCGGCGCCGACGGCGACCTGCACTGCGAACGCGACCGCGGTGAGGATGGCGAGCGTGCCGAGACCCGGCGCCTCGCGACGATGGCGCCAGGCCTGCCAGCAGGCCGCGATGATCACGACGCCGACGACCGCGGCGACCCACCGGTGCGCCATATGCACCGCCGGCGCGCCGAACGCCGGGAACGCGCCGTCGTCACAGAAGGGCCACGTCGTGCACGCGGTGCTCGCATCGGCGCCGCGCACGTACGCGCCGGAGAGAAGGAGCACGAAGGTGCCGACCGCGGCGGCCAGCACGAGCGCGGTCCAGGGTTCGCCACGAACGCGGGCCGCAAGGGCGGGCCAGCGCACTTCGACGGCAAGCACGGTGAGGACCGCGAGGAGGATCTCGGCGTTGGCGAGATGCGCCGTCACCCAGGTGTCCGGCAATTCAAGGAGGACGACGATCGCGCCGAGCAGTGCCTGCACGATGTAGAGGACACCGGCCGTGACGACGAACGCGAGGACGCGGCGGCGCTCCCGGTATCGGGCGATGGTCAGGAGGCCGAGCGCCGCGAGGCTCAGACCGCCCGCGATGGCGATGAAGCGATGGAACCACTCGATGCGCGTTTGGGGATCGAGGCCCGGAAGGAACTGCCCGTGGCAAAGCGGCCAGTCGGGGCAGCCGAGGCCGGACCCGGTGACGCGCACGATGCCGCCCCACACGACCGCAAGGAACATGAGGACGAGCGTGACGTAAACGAGGGCGCGGTAGCGCGGGCCGAAGCTCATTTGCGGTTCACACGACGTGCGCCCTAGTGGGGCACGTCTTCTTTCAGGGGGCGTGCGCTGTGCACGACCGGGATGCGTGCGAAGTTGTAGGCCGGCGGCGGTGAGCTCGTCGCCCACTCGAGCGTGTCGCCCTCCCACGGATCGTCGTCCGCGATCTTGCCACCCTTCATCACGATGCTGCTCAGGAAGTTGAAGATGAAGATCAGGATCGAGAACGCGATCAGGTAGACGCCGAGCGTCGCGATGAGGTTCAGGAAACCCCACTCCGGCGACTGCGCGTAGTGGGCGACCCGGCGAGGCATCCCCTCGATGCCGAGCTGGTGCATCGGATAGAAGGCGAGGTTGAAGCCGAAGAAGAAGATCATGAACTGGATCACGCCGAGCTTCTCGCTCATCATCCGGCCGCTCATCTTCGGGATCCAGTAGAACGCCGCCGCGAAGAACGAGAAGAGCGCACCGCCCACGAGCACGTAATGGATGTGCGCGACGACGTAGTACGTGTCAGAGAGCTGGATGTCCACGGGCACCGAGCCCAGGAAGACACCCGAGATGCCCCCGATCGTGAAGACAGCGAGGAAG
>JANMSU010000289.1:0-5340 GCA_031389835.1 Chloroflexota bacterium | reverse complement strand
TATGCGTCAGCTGATCGCGCGAATTGACGATGACTTACACAGTCGCCTGAAGCGGCGCGCTGCCGTGGAGGGCCGTTCCGTGAACGCGATGGTCAGCGAGATCCTGCGCCGAGCGGTGGTGACCCATGACGAGCGGGAGCTCGTGCGAGCGCGCATGCGTGCCTTAGGCCGACTCGCGTACGTCTCGCGTCCGAAGACGGTGCCGTCCCGACGCGCCATGTCGCGATTGACGCGCGGTATGGGTTCGTCTGTGAGTAAGGCTCTTGCGGAGGAGCGTCGTAGACCGTGAGTCTGCTTTACGCCGACAGCAGTGCCCTCGCGCGGGCCTACTTCTCCGACGAGGATGATCACGCGGATCTGCGAACGATGTTGCTGGAAGGCAACGAGCCAGTCGTGACGAGCGAGATCGCGCGGCTCGAACTCGCAAGCGCTGTGCGGGCGGCGGCTTCCGACCGCCGGGTCGCGAGGACGAATGATCTCCTCGCACGTATCGACGCCGATTTTGGCGAACGCGGACGGATCGGTCCGATCGATCTTAGGTCCGACGTCATCCTTCCTGCCGCCTATCGACTCGTTGTCGCGCACGGCCTGCGCACGCTGGACGCGATCCACCTGGCGGTCTGCGTCGAGGACTGCCCAGCGTTCGCCGGCGATTCCCCCATTGCGTTCGTCACGCGAGATCTCGATCAGGCTGCCGCCGCACGGACGCTCGGTCTCGACGTCCGCTGACCAGCGATCTTGATCGTCTGAACCGCTAGCCTGTCCGCATAGCCCCAACGACGCCGACCTCACCGACCGGCACGTCCTTCGCGGCAATGCGCCATGGCCCGTTCCGCGCGTATTTCACGACGGGCCTGCTCTCGATGATGGCCGACAACGTCGAGCACGTGATCTCGTACTGGGTGATCTTTCAAGCCTTCCACTCCCCCACGCTCGCGGGATTCGCGGTCATCAGTCACTGGACACCATTTTTGGTACTGGGCGTGTGGTTCGGTGGACTCGCCGATAAATACGACTGCCGCAAGATCATCATCGCGTCGCAGGTCGCGTTCATCGCGGTCTCGCTCGCGTGGGCGCTGCTGTTCCTCACCGGCACGCTGCAGACCTGGCACGCCGTCGTCCTACTCATCGTACACGGCCTCGCCGGCGCGATGTGGTCGCCCGCCGGGCAGCTCATCGTCCAGGACATCGTCGGACACGACGAGCTGCAGAGCGGCGTGCGCCTCTCGGCCACCGGTCGCAGCGTCGGCATCCTCTTCGGGCCGGCCGTCGGCGGCGCGCTGCTGCTCGTTCTCGGCCCGGCGTACGGCCTGATGGCAAACGCGTTCCTGTACCTCCCGATGACGATCTGGCTGCTGCGCACGCCGTACACCGGACATCTCAATACCGAAGCGAGCGACGAGAGCGCGCGGCTCTCCGTCGCCGACGCGGTGCGCACGCTCCGCGAGATCTCGAGCAACCGCGGGATCCTCGTCATGATCGCCCTCGCGGGTCTCAGCTCGCTGTTCATCGGCAACGCGTACCAGGCGCAGATGCCGGAGTTCGCCGCCGTGTTCGGGTCCGCGCAGGACGAGATCACGTACAGCGTGCTGCTCACGGCGAACGCCGCGGGCTCGGTGCTGGGTGGCTTCGGCCTCGAGGCGCTGGCGTTCTTTCGGCAGCCGCGGATCCGCATCGCGGTGCTGCTCGCGCTCGCCTGGGGCGCGTCGATGTTCGTTTTCGCAATCACGCCCGTTTACGCGATCGCGGTCCTCGCGTTGCTCGTCGGCGGAGTCCTCAACATCGGCTTCACGTCGATGGCGCAGGCGTACGTCCAGCTCGAGGCACCGCCAGCGCGTCGCGGCCGCGTCGTCGGCCTCTTCGGCATGTCGTGGAACGGCCTGCGCGTCGGGAGCGGCGTGACTGTCGGCCTCCTCGGCGCGGTGATCGGCATCCACTACTCTCTCGCGCTGAGCGCGCTCGCGTTCCTCGCGGCCGGCGTGGCACTACTCGTGTATGCGCAGGGCCAGGCGCGCGAGGTGGCTGCCGCTGGCACGCACTAACGCGACTGGAGCAGGAATGCCGATCAAGAGCAAGGCACAGCGTCGGAAGTTCGCGGAGCTGCTCGTGAAAGGTGAGATCTCAGAAGAGGTCTACGAGCGATGGAATCGCGGAGCCGGATACAAGGAGCTGCCCGAGCGCGTGACGCCCAAGCCGAAATCGCGCGCCAAGCGCGCGACGAACGCCAAGCCGAGGCGAAAGACGACCGCGAAGACCAAGGCGAAGAAGACGACGTCCGCCCGGAAGACAACGAAGCGCTCACGGAGTTGAGCTAGTGTTCAGAGCCCGCTGATGCGCGCGCTCGAAACGACTCGGCTGCTCATCCGACGGCTCGGGCGACGAGAAGCGCGTGATCTTCGAGTACCAGGTCGTCGCCGATGCCGGCCTGGCCATGCTGCATCAGCCACCGTATGGGGATCGGGCGATCGCGCTGCGCGAGACGAGTGAGGTTGTCGGCTCCGTCGGCTTCGCGCCGTGCCTCATGCCATTCGGTCTGCTGACGTCGTTCGAGAGCACGCATCGATTCACGTCCGAGATCGGTCTGTTCTGGGCCCTCTTTCCCAAATACCAGGGACTTGGCTACGCGACCGAGGCCGCCGCCGCGATGGTCTCATACGCGTTCGACATGCTCCGCCTACGCCGCATCGTCGCGACGACCGAGCACGACAACAAGAGATCGCTCGACGTGATGCGCCGGCTGGGTATGCGGATCGAGCGGAATCCAGGGTCTGAGCCCGCGTGGTTTCAGAGCGTTGGGATCCTTGACAGTCCCACGTGATTCGCTATCGCGCCGTCCATCCCGCATCGATGACCTGGGTCGCTCCGGTGATACCGCTCGCTTCATCCGAGCACAGAAAGCGCACGTAGGCTGCGACCTCCGATGGCTCGAGAAGCCGCTTGAGTGCTGCGGGCGCGAGCATGATGTCGCGGAGCACGGCGTCCTCGCTGATCCCGTGGACCTTCGCCTGGTCGGCGATCTGCTTCTCGACCAATGGTGTGCGCACGTATGACGGACAGACCGCGTTGACGGTCACCCCCTTCTCCGCCGCCTCGAGCGCGACAGCCTTGGTGAATCCGACGAGGCCGTGCTTCGCCGCCACATACGCGGACTTGTACGGCGACGCGACCAGGCCGTGCACCGAGGCGATGTTCACGATCCGGCCCCATCCCTTGGCGTACATGTGCGGTAGGGCTGCCCGCGTGAGGTAGAAGGCGCCGAACAGCATGATGCGGACGAGACGCTCCCAGGTCTCGACCGGGAACTCCTCGACCGGCGCGACGTGCTGCAGCCCGGCATTGTTGACCAGGATGTCGACGCCGCCGAAGTCGCGCACGGCCCGCGCCACGAGGGCGTCGCAATCCGCCTGCTTGGCGGTGTCAGCGCGCTGGAATGCGCTGGTCGGGAAGTCTTTTGCGGCGCGCTCGCCCTCTTCGACGTTGATGTCTGAGAAAAGCACACGGGTACCGGCCGCCGCGAGATCGGTCGCGATGGCCAGACCGATTCCGCTGGCGGCTCCCGTGACGATCGCAGCGCGTCCCTTCATTCGGACGCGCAGTCTAGGTTCTGATCCGACTCCCCCATCGCCGCGTATCACTTTCTTGGCGGTCTAGGCGAAAAAGGGAGGACCAGATGCGGAATCGGCGTTGGTTCAGCGCGCTCATCTTCGTGATCCCCGCGGTGCTTGCGGTCGCGACAATTGCGGTCGCCGATGAGGGTGGCCGGCGAAACTTCAGGGCGGGCATGATCGGCTACCAAGAGGTGCCGGCGATCTCAACACTCGCGACGGGCTCGTTCGAGGCGGAACTGGTGAACGACAACACGCTTGAGTATCGGCTGACCTACAGCGGCGTAGAGGGCGGAACAGTTACCCAGGCGCATATCCACTTCGGGCAACGCACAGCTAACGGCGGTATCAGCGTGTGGCTGTGCGGCAGCGCCACCAACACGGGTCCGGCTGGAACGCAGACATGCCCGACGACCCAGGGCGTCGTGACAGGCACGATAACGGCCGCCAACGTCGTTGGTCCGGCCGGACAGGGCATCGCGGCAGGGCAGTTCGATGAACTTGTCCGAGCCCTTCGCGCGGGTGTCGCGTACGCGAATGTGCACAGCACTTCGTTCGCGGGCGGCGAGTTCCGTGGTCAGATCAACGATCGTGATCAGCGCGGAGACGATGGCGGCGACTAGAACGAGCTCCTTCGTAGGAAACGAGCCGGGGCCGGCCGCGCGGTGCGCGGCGGCTCCGGCTCAGCGCGTCGTGAAGAACGCGACGGGATCGAGCTCAGCTCCCGATGGCAGCGCGACGACGGACGCGATCACATTCGCCGTCACGCCGCGGTCGTAGAACGTGCGCCACGAAGATGCACCTTCACCGACGGTCTTGAAAAGCGGATTGCCGACCTCGACGCGCTCGCCGTCTTTGATCAGCATCTCCGTGTCGGCGTTGAGTGCACCGGGCCGGTAGATGATCCGGCGGTCAGCCGACGACAGCGTGACGTACGGAAAGAACGGCAGCGAGGGAACGAACGATCCAACACGCACCTCGCCGTCGATCAGCTGGTACAGCTGCACACGGACCGTACCGGCCACAGGAGCGACGTAGACGTAGTCCACTGGCGCGCGTAGCGCCGCGTACCGTTTTCCGCTACTCGCATATGCATTCACCGTCATCGCGGCCGAACTCGGCGTCGGAGATGGTGTGGGCGTCGCAGCCGGCGGTGCATCCGTCGGTGACGGCGTCGGCGACGAGGTCGGCATCACGGTCGGGGCCGGCGGCGATGAAGACAGCGGTGTTGGCGTCGCGGCGAGGGCGATCGCGCTCGACGCAGTGGCCGCCGGCGTAGGCGTAGACAGCGAAACGCTCCCCTGCCCCGCAGCGAACTGGCTCACCACGAACGCGACCCCGAGCACGCTTATCCCGAGCCCGACGCCGATGGAGGCGTTGCCAACGGTCCGCAGCGCCGATCGCACCTCGGGCGAGAGGCCCACTAGGCCGGGACCGCTCCCGAGATCTCTTCGAGAGAACGTCCCTTTGTCTCTTCGGCGAGAAGCCACACATTAAGTGCGGTCACGACGAGCACGACCATGAATAAGGCGAACACGCCTGACTGACCCAATGTCGGTACTAGCACCGGAGTTAGGAACGGCCCGATGATCCCGCCGATACGCCCCACGGCTGCCGCAATTCCGGCCCCGGTGGCACGGATCGCGGTCGGGTAGAGCTCCGGCGAGTACGTGTACACGATCGCCCACGCCCCGAGGTTGAAGAACGACAGCAGCGCGGCATACACGAAGGCGTC
>JANMSU010000288.1:0-3469 GCA_031389835.1 Chloroflexota bacterium | reverse complement strand
TCACGAAGCCCACGAGCCACGAAACGATCCATAAGCGTTGCTGACGTAGCGGAGCCAGTACGGGGAGACGGAGGAGTGGGTCGTGTGACGGGGATCGTGTCGCGCGGCTCGCGGGTGCGACCCAGGGGAGTGCGGTGCCGCCGAGATCACGCCTTACGAAGGCGATCACTCCCGCCGCGATCAGGACCGCTGCGGCGCCGAGCAGCGCCCCGACGCCGGCGACATCGAGCGATCCGGCCTCGGTCAGCGGACGGCTGCGCTCGAAGAGGTAGAAGGGGGAGAGCCAGCGGATCGGACCGACGTCGGCGGTGCGGCCGGCGCCGTTCGCGAGGAACAAAGCGACGAGCACGCCCGCCGCGATGCCCGCAGACTCACGCCGCGTCGTGACGAGTTGGGCGATTACCAGGCCGATGCCGAAGCAGAACAAGGTCGTCGCGACGAGACCGACGCCCATCGCCACCATCTCCCCGGCCGGCAGCGGCTCGCCGACGGCGGCCAGGAGGATCGCGAGCTGCATCACGCCGATCGCGACGGTCGCTACCGCGACGAAAACGATCACGCGAGTGATGAGATAGCGCGCGCGCCCCACCCCGGCGGCGAGCCACTGCTCGACCAGCCCCCGCTCCTCGTCACCGCGGCCGCTGCCGCTCGCCGAGATCGCGCCCCAGATGCCGTACAGGAGGACCAGCGTGCCGAAATGCCGCCACTGGAGAAAGCCGGCAAGCGTGTCGATCTGCACCGGAAGCGGGAGCATGTACGAGAGTTGCGCGCCGAGCACCGCCATCTGCTGCGCGAACGCGGAGCGTTCTGCGGGTGTCGTCCCGGCGATCTGGACGAACGCGACCGTGTTGAGCACTCCACTGAGCAATCCGATCGCTGTCAGAGCGATGAGTCCGACGGTCTGCTGCTTCAGCGCGATGCGGAAGAGCGTCACCGGTAATAGGTGAGGAAGATCTCCTCGAGGCTTGGCTCGCGGCTGGTGAAGCCGACAACCCGCGTGCCGGCGATCGCCGCCATGAGCGGCTCGAACGTGCCGCGCAGCAGGCCGGTCGCACGGTGCTCGGTGATCTCGAGCTGATCGAGTCCCTCGACTCGCTTCAGACGGTCGATCGGCACATCGCCGGCGAAGTCGATCTCGACGCGGAACGCGCGCATCCCGATCAGGTCCTCGAGCGCGCTCACCGTGGCGAGGCGTCCGTCGCGCACGATGCCGACCCGGTCGCAGACGTGCTCGACCTCGGAAAGCACGTGTGAGGAGATGAAGATCGTCGCTCCGCGGGCACGGGCATCGCGCACGATCCCGTAGAACTCCTGCTGGTGCAACGGGTCGAGGCCGGTCGTCGGCTCGTCCAGGATCACGAGCGCCGGTTCGTGCATGAACGCGAGCACGAGCGCGAGCTTCTGCTTGTTGCCGTGTGAGTACTCACGGTACTTGCGCCCGAGATCGAGGTCGAGCCTTTCGGCGAGCGCCATGATCGCGGCGTCGTGCACGTCACCGCGCAGACCCGAAACGTACGCGACGATCTCTGAGCCGCGCCAGCCGCCGAACTGCGGGAGCTCGCCGGGGCAGTAGCCCACCTTGTGCTTCACGGCCACGGAGTCGCCGTCACAGTCGAGGCCGAAGATCCGCGCGATCCCGCGGGTCGCGTGAATAAGGCCCATGAGCAAGCGGATCGTCGTCGTCTTGCCGGCGCCGTTGGGTCCGAGGAATCCGAACACCTCGCCCACCGGCACGTTCAGATCGAGATCGAATATCCCGCGGCCGTTCCCATAGTCCTTGGTGAGGCCCGAAGTCTCGACCGCGAGGTCCTTCACCGAGAGCGCCGAGTGCACAGGTCTAGTCCGCTCACGGGGCGGACGGCGGCGCCATCGATGAAGGACCTCGCGAAGAAAGTGCTGTGCGGGTTACTTGCCGCGCTTCGCGAGGGTTGAGTCCTTCGCCTGCTTGGCGATACGGAACTTGAGCACGCGCTTCGCCGGGATCTGGATCGTCTCTCCGGTCGCCGGGTTGCGGCCGAGGCGAGCTTTGCGATCCACGATCACGAGCTTGCCGACGCCTGGGAACGTGAAGCCGTTGCGTGCTTCCTTGTACGCGAGCGCTGCAAGCTCCTCGAGAACGGTGCCCACCTGCTTCTTTGTCAGCCCGGTCTTCTCCGAGAGCCGATTCATGGTCTCCGACTTTGAGATCCCCGCCACATCGTCCTCCTGTGCGGCCTTCCGGCCAACTCGCGCCGCATTCTCACACACGAACGGCGCAATATGCGTTGCTGTGACGCTCACCGTAGCGGATGACCCGCCGGACCGTCCGAAGTGGGTCAGTGAGACTATCCGTCTCCTCGCCGAGGGGACCGACAAGGGACGCGCGCGACTCCTCGCGCGCGTCGAACATGCGAGCGACGCCGAGCTCGCGGCGGGATCGGACGACGACTGGGGTATCGGTCAGATCGCCGTCCATCTCCTTCTGATCGAACGCGGCGTCGCGCTCATCGCCCTTCGTCTCGCGCAGGGACAAGAAGGCGGGTCGACGGGTCAGCCACGACCGGCTGCCTCGGCCGTGACCCGGCCGGGCATCTCCGCGCTCGCCGAGAAGGCCGCTGGGACCCTCCGGCGGCTCCGGTCCGAGTTCCCGGCCGAGCCGAACACCGATGCGAAAGCCCGACACCCCTACTACGGGGACCTGAACTGCTTCGGCTGGCTCCTGACGCTCCCGAACCACTACACCGCGCACCTACGGGCTCTCGATGAAGGGACGTCAAGCGCGATCTAGTCGCATACTCGGGCACCCAGACCGGGACGGGGGTGATGCGATGGCGGACGGCACCAGGAGCACCACGGCACTCGAGACGTTCGCCCAGGAGGACCGGACCTTCCCGCCGCCGCCCGAGTTCGCCGCCCAGGCCAACGCCAACGACCCCGCGATCTACGAGCGGGCGGAGCGCGACCTCGAGGGCTTCTGGGCGGAGCAGGCGAAAACGCTCCTGTGGCGGAAGCCGTTCGACAAGGTCCTCGAATGGGAGGCTCCGTTCGCGAAGTGGTTCCTCGGGGGTGAGCTGAACGTCTCGGAGAACTGCCTCGACCGGCACGTCAAGGCCGGTCGAGGGACCAAGGTCGCCTTCTACTGGGAGGGCGAGCCCGGCGACACGCGGGCGATCAGCTACAAGGAACTGCTCGAGATGACCTGCCGCTGCGCGAACGCGCTCAAGGAGCTCGGCGTCAAAAAGGGCGACCGCGTCGCGATCTACATGCCGATGATCCCGGAGCTCCCCGCCGCGATGCTCGCGTGCGCGCGCATCGGCGCGCCGTTCACGGTGGTGTTCGGTGGCTTCTCGGCGGAGGCACTCGCCGACCGGATCGAGGACGCTCAGGCGAAGCTCGTCATCACGGCGGACGGGGGCTATCGCAAGGGCAACATCGTCCCGCTGAAGAAGAACGCCGACGACGCCATCGCGCAGACCGAGACGGTCGAACG
>JANMSU010000276.1:0-3407 GCA_031389835.1 Chloroflexota bacterium | reverse complement strand
CGAGCGCGTCGCGTCCGCGAAGCTGCCGACGAAGTACGGCGAGTTCACCGTCCACGGCTACAAAGCGCGCTTCGGCAACACCGAGGCGGAGCATGTCGCGCTGACGATGGGCGACGTGGCCGATGGGAAGCCGGTCCTCGTTCGGGTGCACTCCGAGTGCCTTACGGGCGATCTCCTTGGGTCGCAGCGATGCGACTGCGGCGCGCAGATGGACGCCGCACTCGCGCGCATCGCGCACGAAGGCCGCGGCGTGTTCCTCTATCTGCGCCAGGAGGGTCGCGGCATCGGCCTGATGAACAAGCTGCGCGCCTACGCGCTACAGGATGAGGGCCTCGACACCGTGGAGGCCAACGAGCGCCTGGGCTTCAAGGCGGACCACCGCGAATACGGGATCGGCGTGCAGATCCTGATGGACCTCGGCGTGCGGCGCGCGCGGATCCTCACGAACAACCCGGAGAAGGCCGGCGTGTCGCTATACGGCTTCGAGATCGTCGAGCGGATCCCGATCGAGATCCCAGCGAACGCGACCAACCGCGCGTATCTCAACACCAAGCGCGACAAGATGGGTCACTTACTTAGCGCTCTGCCACCAGCTGGTCGCGCGCTGTAGCAGCTGACCGTCGGTCCCTCCCGAGAGGTCGTGATCCACGGTGCTGACCCAGCGGTCGTCTTTGAAGAAGACGGTCACGCCGAAGCCCTCGAGGCGGCCGGGACCCACGCTCTTCTCCACCTTCTTCACCTCGGCCCACCTCTTGTCGACACCGATGATCGGCAGGGGAACGACCTCGCGCAGCCCGACGCTGTCGATGACGAGCGTCGACGCGACGGTCGGTGCGAATGCCGCGAAGCCGAGGAACAGGGCGGCTGCTGCGAAACCGGTGCCGAGGAGGAGCCGGGCGAGCTCTCGTGTCGCGATCCGCAGCGGCAGCGGGCCGGACGTGTGCCAGCCACGGACGCTACCGCGGGCCCACGAAAGCGCCGACGATCCGAGGCCGAGGCGCAGCACCAGGCGCGTGAGCAGCGCGGACAGCCCGATCGCCATGACGAAGCTGCGAATGTCGAGCCAGCTGTAGCGCGGCTGAACCACGAACGCGCCGGCCGGCGGTTTGATGTCCGACGCGAGGTTCACGATCTCCGGGAGGATGAACAGCCCCGCGATGAAGATGAAAGCGAACAACGCGCCGGCGACCGCGGGGACGAACGGATCGTCATGCTCCGCGAATTCGCCGCGGACACGCTCGAGGGCGTTCTCGTACTCGAGCCATGACGTGGCGTGGTAGTTGAAGGTCTGCGCTTTCATGTCCTGCATGACCTTCGCGATGTAAGGCGCGAAGCCGGGCTCCGTGGCGCCGTCGATGGCGATGACCAGCGCGCGCGTCAGCTTCTCGACGTAGGGCTGCGTCGCGGCGCCTTCCTTCGTCTTGACGACCTTCTCGCGGTCAGCCTCCGTCTTGATCTCGAGGCGTCCGCGGCTGGCGCGGATGTCTTTGACCTCGTTCCACGTGTACGCGGTCCCGGTGCGCGACCCGACCAGCGCGAATCCCATCGGGGAGAGCTCCAACCGCGCGCGACCGAAGTATCCGTACTGGACGTCCTTCCGTATGACCGCCGGATGCTTCCCGATCGCCGCCATGAGCTCGACGTACGGCGGCGTCCGCTGCGGCTGAGCGGGAATGGCGACCGCGGGAGTGGTGAACGGCGTCGCGGTGAAGGGGGTCATGCTGGGCGCAGAGGTCGGAGTCGCGGTCGGCGTCGCGATCGAGGCGGGCGGAACGAAAGGCGGCGCGACGAATGGCGCGGCGGGAGGCGCCTCGGGCGCCAAGAGCTTCGCGCGTTTCGCGTTCTTCGCCTCGCGCTCCGCGGCCTTCTTCGCTTCCTTCTCCGCGATCTTCGCCTCGCGCTCGTCGATCTTCGCCTGCGCCGCCGCGAGCTTCGCATTCCGCTTCGCGTCTTCCTCGGCGATCTTCGCGGCCTTCTCCGCGTTCTCCTCCGCGATCTTCGCGGCCTTCTTGGCTTCCTCGATAGCCCGCAGCGCCGCCTTCTTGCCCTCCCTAGTCGTTGGCGCTGCGACCGGCGCGGGGGTGAAGGTGGTCGGTGCCGCTCCGACGCTGAAGGGACTGTTGGCGGAGGTGAACGCACTCGGCGCGGTGTAGGTGGCCGGTGTCGGCGCGGAGCTCTTGTAATCGGGCGCGGTCGTGTACTCAGGGGCCGGTCGGGCCGCGGGCGCCGCCGAGGGAGCGAACGAGAACGGCGAGTTCGGCGAATTGAAGATCGAGGGCGCTGCTGGCTGCGCTGGCGGGGCGGGTGCCGGCGGTGTGACGGGTGGCAGTGGAGTGGTGAACGGGTCGGGGTACTCCGGGATCGTGCTGGCCGCTTCCGAAAATGGGTTCTGGCCCGGCAGGTACTGCGACTGCTGGGCCGGCTGCCAGTCCGGTGTGACCGGCGGTGCCTCGGGCGCGACCGCCGACGTGTCTGCCTCCGGCGCCTGTTCCTGACCAGGCGGGGGCGGCACGAGGCCGAGCGCGACGAGGCGAGGATCGTCCATTCAGTGAAGAACGTTAGGGCAGCGGCGATGCGACGGCGAGCCCCCGGATAGAGTGCGACCGATGGCGACCGGAAAGAAACCTGCCCCCGGGCGCACGGGTCCGCAACGTGGAACCCGCGTCGCCATCGTTCGCGCGCGGTGGAACGAGGACATCACGCTCGCCCTCGAGCGCGCGGCCACCCGCCGCGCGGCCGACTCAGGTGCCAGCGTCGATCTCTTTGAGGTAGCGGGTTCTTTCGAGCTCCCTGCAGCGGTCGCGTTGCTCGCCGACACGGGCCGGTACGACGCCATCGTCCCGATCGGCTGCGTGATCCGCGGCGAGACGCCGCATTTCGAGTACATCGCGCAGTCGGTCTCGAAGGGCATCATGGATCTCACGCTCACGTACCCGATAGCGATCCCCTTCGGTGTGCTGACGTGCGACTCGATCGAGCAGGCCCGCGAGCGCGCCGGCGGCACCGAAGGAAACAAGGGATCCGAGTTCATGGATGCGGCGCTCGAGATGGTCGCCCTTCGTCAGGCAGTGACACGCGCGCCGTCTAGCGCCCGCCGCTCGCCGCGCAAAGCTTCAAGCGCCTCGTCGCGTTCCACGCGATAGAAGCGGAGCGACTCGCCCGGCAACGACTGCGCGACCTTCCCGAGATCTGCGGAGATCACGGTGGCGATCACGGGATACCCGCCGGTCGCTTGATGATCGGCGAGCAACACGATGGGAGCGCCACCGCGAGGCACCTGCACGGCGCCCGCGAGGACGCCGCAGCTGAGGAGCTCGCCGGCACGCGGCGCGATCGGCACGCCACCAAGGCGCGTTCCCTGACGATCGCTCGCGGGCTCGACGACGAACGTCGCGGCGAAGAAGCGG
>JANMSU010000272.1:0-2549 GCA_031389835.1 Chloroflexota bacterium | reverse complement strand
TAGTTCGGTTGGCGCTTCCACATCTCAAGCGGCTGGTAGAGCTCGCGACCACGCAGGACCGAGACAAGGAGGTCCCGGTCGATGCGCTCCGCCGGCGCCAGACCATCATCCGCGACGGCGCGGAACTTTCCCAGCCACGAGAGGTCGGAAACACGCCGCCGCTCGTACGCCGCGGCGCTGGTGTCGTCGAGGCGCTCGTCGTACTCGGTGAGGCCGAGGCTGGACGCCAGTGTGGGAGAGTCCTCGTACTCCTCTTTAAGGAACGAGTCGACGAGCGAGCCGAACGCGGACGGCACCGTGGCACCTCCCGGAGAATTGGCTGGAGCAGTAAGCGTGAGCCTCGAGGAATACCAGCGCAAACGCGACTTCAAGCGGACGCCCGAGCCGAAAGGCCAGCGCCCGAAGACCGAGCCCACCCGACGCTACGTGGTGCACCGGCACCACGCGACGCGCCTCCACTGGGACGTGCGTCTCGAGATGCGCGGGATCCTCGCGTCGTGGGCCGTGCCGCAGGGCCCGCCGCTCGAGGGCGGCAAACGCCGCCTCGCCGTGCACACCGAGGACCACCCGATCGAGTACCTCGACTTCTCCGGCGTCATCCCCGATGGCTACGGCGCGGGTTCGATGTCGATCTGGGACCAGGGCACGTATGACCTGATCAAGGACAGCGAGAACGAGTACAAGGTCGCGTTCCACGGCAAGCGTCTCGAAGGGGAGTGGGTCCTCGTGAAGACCAAGCAGAACGAGGGGCGCGACTGGCTGATGATCAAACACGGTCCGGTCGTGAAGGACCATCCGCTCGACGCGAAGATCGACCCGATGCTGGCGATAACCGCGGAGGAGCCGTTCGACTCCCCGGACTTCGCGTTCGAGCCGAAATGGGATGGCGTGCGCACGCTCGCCTTCGTCGATGGGGGAGTGGTGCGTTTGCAGACGCGCAACCTTCTCGACTGCACGTCGCAGTATCCGGAGGCCCACGGCATCGCCGAAGCGAACACCGGTGGCTACCAGGCGATCTTCGACGGCGAGATCGTGGCGCTCGACGAGCGAGGAGCACCGTCGTTCCAGCGTCTGCAGCCGCGCATGCACGTGCGCGATGAATCGGCGGTCCGCAAGCTCCGTCGCACGACGCCCGTGATCTATGAGGTCTTCGATCTGCTGTGGCTCGACGGCGAGGACCTCGGAAAGAAGCCGCTGCGCGAGCGACAGCGCCTGCTCGACGACGTCCTAACGCCGATGGGCGCGATCCGCCGCTCGGAGCTGTTCATCGGCACCGGCACGGCGCTCTTCGAGGCCGCGAAGGAGCAGCAGATCGAGGGGATCATCGCGAAGCGTCTGGATTCGCCGTACGTGCGTGGGCGCTCCGCAGCCTGGGTGAAGATCAAGGCGTTCCGCACGATGGAGTGCGTCATCGGCGGCTGGACCGAGGGCGAGGGCGGTCGATCGAAGGCGCTCGGAGCTCTTCTGCTCGGCATCTACAAGGACGGCAAGCTCATCCCGGTCGGTCACGTCGGCTCGGGCTTCGACGAGCGAACGCTCAAGGAGCTTCTCGCGATGCTCAAGCAGCGCGAGTCCCCCACCAGGCCGTTCGCGACGGAGCCACGCGTCAACGCGCCCGCGCACTGGTGTCTCCCTGAGCTCGTGTGCGAGGCGCGGTACGTGGAGATGACGCGTGAAGGTACGCTGCGTCATCCGAGCTTCCGCGGTCTGCGTGCCGACGTGAGCCCCGAGGAGTGCACCGGCGAGGAGCGTCGCGAGTCGACGAAGACCGCGCTGCGTGAGGCGGCGCGCGCGTCGAAGACCCGCAACGAGGACGGTGTTGCGGCGAACGCGCCAAAGGCCCGCGTTCCATCGATCCTGCACATCGACGGTCACGACCTGCGCCTCACCAACCTCGAGAAGGTCCTGTTCCCCGAGGACGGCTACACCAAGGCCGACCTCATCCGCTACTACACCGAGGTCTCGCCATACCTCATCCCCGCCATCAGAGACCGCCCACTGACGATGAAGGTCATGCCCGACGGGATCGCGGGCCCCTTCTTCTATCAAAAGGACAAGCCGCAGTTCATTCCGAAGTGGATCCAGACCTGGGTCGACAAGACAGCGGAGCGTGAGGGAGGCATCGACTACGTCCTTGGCAACGATCTCGCGACTCTCGTCTGGCTCGCGAACTACACGGCGATCGAGATCCATCCCTGGCTGTCACGCGTCGACGACCCGGATCATCCGGACATCGCGATCATCGACCTTGACCCGCAGACCGGCGCCACGTGGGACGACGTGAAGGAGGCCGCACACATCGTCCACGAGCTCCTGGACGGAATGGACCTTCAGGGGTTTCCGAAGACGACCGGCTCGCGCGGGATACACATCTGGGTCCCGATCGTCCGGAAGTACACATTCGATGAGTCGCGCAACTTCGTGCTCGAGCTTGGAAAGGCCGCGCGGGAGCGCGATCCGAAGCTCATCACGGTCGAGGTGGTGAAGGACCGCCGTCGCGGGATCTACATCGACTTCCTGCAGAACGTCGGTGGCAAGACGACTGCGGG
>JANMSU010000271.1:0-10636 GCA_031389835.1 Chloroflexota bacterium | reverse complement strand
GCCACGTTCCCGTACCAGCTCTTGAGCAAGCTCACCATGAAGTTGCGGTAGTTGAGGCCAAAGAAGTTCCAGGAGTTCGGGTCGCTCTTCACCGGGGCGCTCTGGCGCACGTAGTCGTCGAGGTTCTTCTGGCCCGGCGCGGGGATGCGAAGATAGCCCGGCAGGATCTCCCAGGAGATCGCGTTGTCGGTGTTCCCCTGGATGTTCGCGTGGCCGCGCTCGGCGTTCATGCCGCCGCCGGGCCGCCCCATGTTGCCGAGCAGCAGCTGCAGCACCGCGCCGGAGCGGATGAGCTGCCCGCCGGTGGTGTGATGCGTGAGGCCGACGGCGTAGACGATGGTCATGACTTTGTCCGGCCGGCCCATCTCGCCCACGATCTTCGCGACGTCGAGGAACTGCTCCTTGGGGATCCCGGTGATGCTCGAGACCATCTCGGGCGTGTATCGGCTGTAGTGCTTCCTCAGGAGCTGGAACACCGAGCGCGGGTGCTGCAGGGTCACGTCGCGCCGCGCGAAGCCCGAGCTCGACGTCGACGGGCCATCGACCGCCCCCGCCCCACCGCCGGCCCCCGCCTCGCCCGCCGGCGCCGCCGGCGGCGTGGTCTGCTCGTACGCCCAGGTCGAGATGTCGTAGGAGCGCGTCTGCGGGTTGTACCCGCTGAAGAGTCCGTCCTTGAAGTCGAACCCTTCCTTCACCACGAACGACGCGTTGGTGTAGTTCTTGACGTACTCCTCGTGATAGAGCCTGTTCTCGAGCACGTAGTTGATGAGTCCGCCGAAGTAGGCGACGTCCGTGCCCACGCGCATGCGCAGATAGATGTCCGCGAGCGCCGAGGTCCGGGTGTAGCGCGGATCGGCGTGGATCATCTTCGCGCCGCCGCCCCGACCCGGTCCCTTCGTCGGATCAAGCTTCGCCTTCACGAACCACTGGAAGCCGACCGGGTGCGCCTCGGCCGGATTGGCGCCGTTGATCAGGATGAGGTCGGCGTGCTTGATATCACGCCAGTGGTTCGTCATCGCTCCTCGTCCGAATGTGGCGGCCAAACTGACCACCGTGGGACCGTGTCAGACCCGAGCTTGCTGCTCTATATGCACGACGCCGAGCGTGCGCATCAGCTTGGTGGCCAAGTAGCCCTCTTCCGTGCTGAATGCGGCACCGCCGGCGAAGGCGACCCCCTCGGTACGATTCACGATGTTGCCGTTCGCATCCTGCGCGACGAACGTGTTGTCGCGCGATGCCTTGATGTTCTGGGCGAGCTTGTCGAGCATGAAGTCCCAGGACTTCTCTTCCCACTTCGCGCTGCCCGGCGCGCGGTAGAGCGGCTTCTCGACGCGCCGCGAGCTGGTCGCGAGCTGCATCGCCGTGGCGCCCTTCGGGCACAGCCGTCCTTCGTTGATCGGGCTGTCCGGATCGCCCTCGATCTGCAGGAGCTCGGTCTTCCCGTTCGCCCCCTGTCGTGTGTACGCGATGAGCGAGCAGCCCACGGCGCAGTAGGGGCAGAGGGAGTGGACTTCTTTGGCGCCCGCGATGCGGAAAGCCATCTGCCGTTTCTTGGCGAGGCGAAGGTCGAAGCCGAGCGGGTTGGCAAGCGGAGTGAGTGCGGTCGCACCGGCGCCGGCGGCGCCGAGCTTGAGGAACTGACGACGGGTGAGGTCGCTCACGTCCTTGGCCAGCGTTCTATTCCTGACATCGGTCTGCGTCAAGTTGTACGCGCGCTATCGTCGGCCAGATGAATGCGTTCTCTTCCTCGCTCGGCAGGCGCTGGAGCGAGGAACGTCGCTTCGCACCTCTCGCCGCGTACACCGCCCTGGAGCGAGAGGCGCCGCCGAAATGACCGAGGCTGTTCCCACACCGGCCGGCCTGCACATCGGCGTCAGGCTGACGCCGGCCGGTGACGCCGGCGAGCTCTTCGCCGACGCGAAGGCGGTCGAGGCGGCGGGAGCGGATTCGCTATGGATCGACGCGGCGGACGGCGATCCTTACGTCGCTCTCGCGGCGCTCGCCGCCGTGACCTGGCGTGTGCGGCTTGTCGCGCGCGGCGCGCCGGCGGACATCGTGGCGCGGGAGACCTGCTCACGCCTTGCGCGAGGACGCCTCGTCGTGGCGGAGGAGCTAGACGAGCACTGGACCGAGGCGCCATTCCCGGTCAACCGCGTGGCGTGGGACGAGCTCCGGAGCGCGAGCCTGACCGCGGGCCTTACCGGCGTCGTGCTGCCGAACGACCCGCGGCTCATCGACCTCCTGCGTAACCCCGACATCATCGAAGCGCGCGACGACCTGAAGCTCTCGTTCGGCTGAGGCGCCGCCGGGGTCTGCCCGTCTAGACGCGGCTCGAAGCGCCCGATGGAGCCATGAATCCGAGATACGCCGTGATCGCGGCGCTCGCGAGATGCAGGATCGTGTCCGGCGGATTGAGCGGCAGCTGCTCGACGATCGGCGCGACGAAGCTGGCGATCACGAGGACACCGAAGATGACCGCCATGGCTTTGTTCACGGTCGTGATCGCGGCAGACATGCTGCCCCAGATCAACACGGCTCCAAGCACAAGATGAGCGATGTTGTGAAGAGTGTTCACCGCGAAGATGCCAAGCAGAAGTCCGTCCGAGGTGATGCCGGGAACGAAGCCGAGAATGCCGATCGCCACATAGAAGATGCCGAGCCCGAGCGTGATCTTTTGCAGCATCGCCTGACCTCCCGCTGATGATTTCGGCGGGATACTAGACCTACGCCGCCGCGCGCCCCTCCCGCAGCTGCGTGCGCACGCGCCGGGGACTCGCGCTCGGCGCGATGAACAGGGTGAGCATGATCCCGTAATACGGCAGGTGGCCGAGCAGCTCGAGCCAACCGAAGATCGGCAGCGTGACGGTGAAGAGCGCCGCGCCGACGGCCATGACCGGACGCGTTAGCTGACCGGACACGATGACGAGGCCTATGACCAGCTCGGTCAGGCCCGCGACGTAGGCGAACTGACCGTTAGACACGCCGACACCCGCGACGACGTTGAGGTATGGCCGTTCGGTGAGGAGCGCGTTCGCGAGCCCGGGGTCGAGGAGCTTCTCGGTCAGCGCGCCGAACGCAATACCGACGCCCATGCAGACCCGCAGGAGCGTGAGCGCGACGGCCGGCGCCTCGGGGACCTTCAGCGCGCGCTGTTGGCGCAGGACGCGGTCGATCGAGACGGCGCCGCGGCCGGTGATGAACAGAAAGATGACCGCGCCGAGGATGTGGACCTGCTCGAGGACCGACTCGAAGCTGAAAGGCTGCATCGCGACGACGCCGAGAAGCGCGAGGGCGACCGCGGCGACGCGCGTTCCGAAGCCGACGAGCAGCAGGACGCCGCAGATCCCCTCGACGGCGAGCAGCGCGAAGCCGAACTCATCTCGCTCCACCCGCAGCGACGGCACGAAGAGCATGCCGAGGACCGCCGCCGCGATGAGGGCGACACCCACGTGAACCCCCAGCACGAGCGGACCGAGCCACGCGAAGCGCTCGAGCGCGCGGAAGACCCGCGGCTCCGGCACGTTCCGCTGGAACCACGCGGCGACGGCGATCGCGAGCCCCGCCACGGCGAATCCGGCGACGAGCGGCAACGTCAGGAGCAACGAGTAGTCGGTCGGGTGCCGAGACGGATCGGTGAACCACTTGACGTGACGCGCCAGCGAGCCGAGCACGTTATGCCACTGGTGTTTGGAGGCCCGCGAGTCGCGACTGACCCGAGTAGACGTTGAAGCGGTCATCGCGCAGGAAGCCGACAAGCGTCAGACCGAAGCGAAGCGCGGTCGCGACCGCGAGGCTCGACGGCGCTCCGACCGCGACGAGGATCGGGATGCCCGCCGCGACGGCCTTCTGCACGACCTCATAGCCCGCGCGCCCGCTCACCGCGAGCACGGAGGTCGCGAGCGGCAAGCGTCCGTCGAGAAGGGCGCGCCCGGCGACTTTGTCCACCGCGTTGTGGCGCCCGATGTCCTCGCGCAGAGTTACGAGCTCGCCCTCGGCGGTGAACAGACCCGCCGCGTGGAGACCGCCGGTGGCATCGAACACTCGTTGACCACCGCGCAGCTGCTGCGCCAGGGGCGGCAGCGTCGCCGCCTCGACGCGCGGCCCGTTCGCGAGCGGCGCATGATCGTGCGCCAGCGACTCCACCGTTGTGGCGCCGCACACCCCGCAGGCGGAGGTGGCCAGGAAGGACCGCTCTGGCCGACGCCCGGCGCCTTCGCGCACGCGTATGTCGATCTGATTCGATTCGACGATGTCGTCGGCGACCGGAATACAGGCCTCGCGCTCACCCGACTCCGCGCTGATGCGTATGTCCGTCACGTCCGTGAGCGAGCCGATCACGTGTTCCGCGGAGAGCAGTCCGAGCGCGAGCTCGATGTCGTTGCCGGGTGTGCGCATCACGATGCTCAGCGGCTCGCCGTTCAGCAGGAGCTGGAGCGGTTCCTCCGCGGCCACGGCGTCATCGACGTGCTCCCACGCACGGCCACGCCAGCGCGAGATCGGGATACGGGGCGCCTGCGGACGCGCCATGCGCCGATCGTACCGTCAGCGGTACGCGGCGGGCGCGTGGCGCCACGTCGCCCACGCGCCCGCGTCGTGGCTGGTGAAGACCCGCGTGAGATCGCCGCCCGCGAGCGAGCTGATGAGCGCGAGCGACTCCTTGGCCGCCGCCTGGTCCATCGCCGGTATCTCACCGCGCTCGATGTTCTCCCGAGTGAACGCCGCGTCACCCGTGAGCACGACCCGCCCGGTCTCCGCGAGATCGACGACGAGCGACTGATGGCCGGGCGCGTGACCCGGCGTGGGCACGACCTCCACGCCGCTCGCCACACGCGTGCGGCCGGTCACCGGTAGGTAGCGCAGCTCGGCGATATCCCAGTACACGCCCGGGAAGTTCGGCTTCCCCTTCGCGAACGCGAGATGCTCCGCCTGCACGACGAAGGTCGCGCGGGGGAACGCGCCGTTGTTGCCGGCGTGGTCGAAGTGCAGGTGACTGTTCACGACGATCGCGACGTCATCGGGTCTGACGCCGACGGCGGCGAGGCGCGACACGATCGCGTCTTCCCTCGACATCATCACCTTGAGTCCGCTCTGCGGACCAAAGGTGGCGTCGGGGCGATCGACGTGCACGGGATGAAGACCGGTGTCGAACACGACGTGCCCCTCGCGCGTCTTCAGGAGCGCCGACCAGACCGGAGCCACGACACGCTCGTCGCGCGCGGCGCCTTCCAGCCATGGTTGGAATGCCGAGCGCACGATGTCGACGGCGCCCGTTCGGAACAGGAGGAGCTCGATCATCAGTGTCTTCCGTGTGCAAGGGCATGGCCGCGTCCACGGGGCACGAACGTGAACGAATACCCGAAGATGAAGGCGAGGCCGATGCCCGTGAGCATCGCCTGCTGCATCGGGAGACCGAGCGCGCCGGAGATGAGGAGACCGAGGACCTCGCCGATCGCGCATCCGGTCAGACAGTGGCGAGTCGCGGCGAGTGCGAGGCGCGTTGCGTCCGGCGCGGGGGTGTGACGCGTCGTGTCCGGTGCGGCGGTGTGATGCGAGTGGTTCATTCGCGCAGCAGCTCATCCACCGCCGCGTAGGGATCGATGGCGCGCTCGGCGACGCGCGCGATCGCGCTCTCGACGCGCTCCTCACCGAGACGATCGCGCAGGCGCCGCACCAGCGATTCGCGCAGCAGCTCTTCGACCTCTGCGCGCGCGGCCGCGCGGCGCCGCGCGTCGTGCTCACCGCTCTCGGCCGCCCAGGCGCGATGCTTGGCTACCGCCGCGACCAGCTCGTCCGTGCCTTCACCGGTCGCCGCGATGGTTCGGATGATCGGGGGCTTCCACGCGATGCGCGGAGCGCCGAGTGTCAGCATCTGCGCGAGGTCACGCGCTGTCTCGTCCGCGCCCGGGCGGTCGGCCTTGTTCACGACAAGGATGTCGGCGATCTCGAGCACGCCGGCCTTGATCGCCTGGATGTCGTCCCCGAGGCCCGGCACCGTCACGAGGCACACCGTGTCGGCGACGCGCACGACCTCGACTTCCTCCTGCCCCACTCCAACGGTCTCGACGAGCACGACTCCATAACCCAGGGCGTCGAGCACGTTCACGATGCGCGACGTCGCGCGCGCGAGGCCGCCCGAATGACCGCGGCTCGCCATGCTGCGGATGAACAGTCCCTCGTCGAGGAATCGCTCGCGCATGCGGATCCGGTCGCCGAGAATCGCGCCGCCGCTGAATGGCGAGGAGGGGTCGACCGCGACGACCGCGACGCGGTCGGTCGTTGCGCGGTACGCGCCCGCGAGACGGTTCACCAGCGTGCTCTTGCCGCCGCCGGGCGGCCCGGTGATGCCGACGATCTGTGCCTGGCCGGTCAATGGATACAGAGTGCGCATGGCGTCTGCGGCGCCGGGCTCGTCGTTCTCGACGACAGAGAGCAGACGCGCGGTCGCGCGTTTGTCGCCACCGCGCGCGCGCTCCAGCAGGTCGGAGGCGGCGACCGTCACGAGGCTTGTCGCGCCAGGTCCTTCGCGATGACGATGCGCTGCACCTCGCTGGTCCCCTCGCCGATCTCCATGAGGCGCGCGTCGCGCAGGATGCGCTCGACCGGATAGTCACGGAGGTAGCCGTAGCCACCGAGTACCTGGAGCGAGTCGTTCGCGGCACGGCTCGCGGCTTCGGTCGCGTAGAGCTTTGCCTTCGAAGCTGCGACGCCGAACGGCTTGCCGCAATCCGCGAGGGCGGCGGCGCGATGCACCAGCAGGCGGCCCGCGTCGAGCTGCGTCCGCGCGCGGACGAGCTTCCACTGGATCATCTCGAACTCCGCGATCGCCCGGCCGAATTGCTTCCGTTCTTTCGCGTATGCGATGGCGGTCTCGAGCGCGGCACGCCCGAGCCCGAGCGCGAGCGCCCCGATGCCGATGCGGCCTTTGTCCAGGACTTTCTTCACGTCATCGAAGGCCGCACCTTCCGCGCCGATACGGTCGCTTTCCGGGACGCGACAGTCCTCGAGCACGAGCTGCGACGTATCGGAGGCGTGCAGCCCCATCTTCCTCTCGGTCTTTCCCGGCCGGAATCCCGAAGTCCCGCGCATGACGCCGAACGCCGACAGCTTTCGCTCGCCGGCGCCCGCGGTCACCACCGCGAATCCCGCGAGCGATCCGTTGGTGATGAACTGCTTCGTTCCGTTCACGACATACGCGTCGCCGTCCCTTACCGCGCGGCTCTGCACCGCGATCGCGTCCGAGCCAGATGACGGCTCGGTGAGCGCCCACGCGCCCAGATACTCGCCGCTCGCGAGCCGTGGGAGCCAGCGTCGTTTCTGCTCATCGCTCGCCGCGACCAGAAGGTGTCCGATGCAGAGGCTGTTGTGCGCTGCGAGCGTCAGCGCGATCGATCCGTCGGCCGCGCCCATCTCCTCCATGACCAGCGCGATCGTGAGCACGTCGAGCCCGGCGCCGCCCAGCTCCGTCGGCACCGCGAGGCCGGTGAGGCCGAGCTGCGCGAGCTCAGGGAGCAGCTCGACCGGGAACTTCCCCGCCTCGCTCCACTTCTCCGCATTCGGCACGATGCGGTCGCGCGCGAAGTCGCGCACGGCATCACGGATCGCGACTTGATCGTCGCGATAGTCGAAGCGCACTAGGGCTTCGGGTACACAGAACGCACCGACGCGTCGAGCGCCGGTAGGAGCTCGTCGACAAGCTTCTGGTCCGCATCCATCACGCCCTTGTCGACGTCGAATGCCTTGCGGCGCGCGGCGGCGAGCTTCTGCTGCTGCTCCGGCGCGAGCTTCGCGAACGCGATGAGCCGCGCACGGGTCAGGCGCTTGCGCACCTCGAGGTTGTCGATCCTTGTGAGCTCGCGCATCTGCGGCGTGAGCGCGCCGACCCGCGCGATCTCGCTCGGCACCGCGGCGGTCATCTCGAGGCGCTTCTTCCAGAACTCGATCGCGGCGGGCTCGTCGCTGCCCACCAGCGATGCCAGACCGACGTCGATGGGTCGCGTGTCCTTCTTGCTGCCGAATAGACCAGCCATCTTTGTACTCCTTTAATGATTTCTCACACTGATGCTTGTTTCGCGCTAACTGTTTCACGCACGTACTTCGCGATCTCATCCAGCGACGCGCCTGGGGGGAAGATCCGTCCCACGCCGTGCTTCTGAAGACCCGGTACGTCGGCCTCGGGGATGATCCCGCCGCCGAAGAGCAGCACGTCGTCCATGCCCTTCTCGCGCATGAGCTCCGCGATCCGCGGGAAGAGGTAGTTGTGGGCGCCCGACAGAAGCGAGAGGCCGATCACGTCCGCGTCCTCCTGGAGCGCGGTCTCGACGACCTGCTCGGGCGTCTGATGAACGCCGGTGTAGATCACCTCCATGCCCGCGTCGCGCAGCGCACGGGCCACGACCTTCGCACCACGATCATGACCGTCGAGCCCGGCCTTCGCGACAACGACGCGGATCGGGCGCTTCAGACCGAAACTCCGAGGTCCTGGCCTAGATGCTCTTCCCAGTGCAGGTAGGAGTAGAACCCGATCACGCCAGAGACCTTTGGGTCCCGCATCCGCTCGTCCGGGAGGGCCGCGATCGCCTCGCGAAGCCGACGGTGCGAGGTGTCGAGCTCGTCGAGCATCGCTTCGGCGCCGACGAGACGATGCGCCTCCACCGCGCGGTCGTTCTCGGCCTGGATCGTCTCGGCGGTCCAACTGCGGAACTCGCCCGATGCGAGCTCGGCGGCCGCCTGCTGCAGCCAGTTCGCGACGTGTGCGCACATGTCGCGATACGACCAGTTGCTCGGTGAGTTCGCCATCAGACCCGCGCGGCCTCGCTCGCGCACGGCCTCACGGAACGGTCGCCAGGTCTCGTCGTACCGTTTCAGCACGTCCACGGCGGTGCGCGGCACAGCGGCTTCGATCTCGTACAGGTGCCCGAGGAAATGCCCGTACGTCTCGCTCGCGATAAGACGGACGGCCATGAAATGCAGCTCCTTGTCTTCCGGCAGCGCGGTCACGACGCCGAACACCTTCTTATACGCCGCGTCGAGCCGCGCTATGGTGTCGTGCGCGGAACGTCCGGCCGACGCCGCGGCCTCGCGTGCGTTCTCGGCCTCGAAGTCGTGGCTGTTCCGTCGTCCCTCGAGGCGCGCGGGCAGCTCGTCCGGCAGCACCTCCATCCAGTACGCCAGGTGCGAGAGCAGCGCCTTGTAGGTCCACCCTGCCGGCGTCGTCTGCGAGAGCGGCAGCAGACCGACCCGCGCGAGCGGGCGGCGGAACATACGCCACCCGTCGCGCACCTTCTCGATGATCTGAGAAGGACGCTTCGGCACGGCATCGAAGATCTCCACGTGGTGCTCGGCGAAATGGCCATAGGTGTTGCCCGCGACGATCGCGATCGCCCAATCGTCGTTCTGGTGCAGCTGCTTTTCGTCCAGCTTCGTGACGGCCGCGAAGAGCTTCTCGATCGAGGCGTCGAGCTCATTCAGGACCTCGCGCGCGTCGCGGCCGTTCGTGCGCGCAACGACCTCGGCGTTGATGTCGTCTGCCTCGCCGCCCGAACCCACGGGCTCGCCGGTCTCGCGGTAATGCGCGAGCCGTTTGATCGTGAGGTCGGACCACGCGGTCGTGTGCGCGACGAGATCCTTGAACGTCCAGCCGCTCGACGTCGTCGCGTTGAGTCCGGCGAGGCCGAGTGACAGGATCGCGACGCGGAACGGGATCCACGCGATCTTCGCGGCCTGCGCCAGCTCGGTGCCGGTCTTGATGGCCGCCCCGAGATCCGCGAAGTGATCGGGATAGTGGTCGAATGTGTCGCCCGCGAGCTTCTCGATGAGAGACCCATTCGCGAGCTCGTCGTCGTTCAGCGAGAGGACCATGTCGGTAACGCGCGCGTGCGCGTCCTGCCAGCGCTTCAGTACCTCGTCGCGTGACAGACCTTTGACCGTCGCCGCGGCATTCGCGTTCTGCTCGTCGACGGTCCCAGCGGACTCGCGCGCAGTGCCGGTCCGTATCGATCCGACGAACGGAGGCACCGTGTCTTCCCAATACGCGAGATGGCCGACCATCTCCTTGAGCGTCCACCCGGCGGGGAGGGTTTCGTCCCAACGCTCCGCGGGCAGCGCGTCGAGCACGGCGCGCGATGCGACATAGCCGTGCTCGATCTTCGCGAGGAGCTCGCTCTTAGAAGTAACCCGGGTCGTGGTAGACACCGAAGACCTCCTTGAGCACCTGTACCTGCTCGCCCACGCTCGCGTTCGCGCGCGCGCACTCCAGGACCTCGGGCATCAGCTCGTCACGCGCCTGCGCGGCGGCGCGCAGGCGATCCATCGCCTCGCGCCACCGGCCGCCGTCGCGCTTCGCGCGCACGTCCGCGAGGCGCTCGACCTGCTTTCGCTCCACCTCGGGATCGAGCTGCAGCAGCGGGATCGCGGGCTCCGCCTCGGTCGCGTACTTGTTGATGCCGACGATCGTGCGCTCGCCCTTCTCGACCTCCTCCTGAAAACGGAACGACGCTTCGGTGATCTCGCGCTGCGGATAGCCGCGCTCGACCGCTTCGACCATCCCGCCCATCTTCTCGATCTCCGCGAGGTACTTGTCGAAGCCATCCTCCATGACGTTGGTGAGGTGCTCGAGGTAGTAGGAGCCCGCGAGCGG
>JANMSU010000269.1:0-14354 GCA_031389835.1 Chloroflexota bacterium | reverse complement strand
CATCGAGCGCCGGGTGAGGATCATCGCCGACGAAGCCGTCGACCCGAAGTTCGGCACGGGGGCGCTGAAGATCACGCCCGGGCACGACGCGACCGACTTCGAGATCGGGCAGCGCCACGGCCTGCCGGTGATCACCGTCATCGACACGCGCGGCGCGATGACGCCGGCCGCGGGCGCGCTCGCTGGACCTGACCGCGACACCGGCCGGCGCATGGCGGTCGAGATGCTCAGGGATCGTGGTCTGCTTGTGAAGGAGCAGCCGCTCACGCACGCGGTCGGCGTGCACGACCGCTGCAAGACCGTGGACGAGCCTCTGGTGATGAAGCAGTGGTGGGTAAAGATGCCGCCGCTCGCCGCGCCCGCGATCCAGGCCGTCCGCGACGGCCGCATCACGATCCATCCGCGCTACCAGGAGAAGGTCTATTTCAACTGGATGGAGAACATCCGCGACTGGCCCGTGTCGCGTCAGATCTGGTGGGGGCACTCCATCCCGGTGTGGTACTGCCGCGACTGTGACGAGATCATCGTGCCTGGCGAGGACGCGCCAGACCCGACGCGCTGCACCCGCTGCCGCGGCGATGACATCCATCAGGACCCCGACGTGCTCGACACCTGGTTCTCGAGCGCGCTGTGGCCGCACTCGACGCTCGGCTGGCCCGACAAGACACCGGATCTCGCGCGCTTCTACCCCGGCAGCGTGCTCGAAACGGGCTACGACATCCTCTTCTTCTGGGTCGCGCGCATGATCATGATGGGTATCGAGAACCTGGGGGACATCCCGTTCCACACGGTGTACCTTCACGGGCTCGTCCTCGTCGACGGCGAGAAGATGAGCAAGTCGACAGGCAATGTGATCAGCCCGATCGGCTTCATCGAGCAGTACGGCGCCGACGCGCTCCGCTTCGCCCTCGTCAACGGGGTCGCCGCGGGCGCGGACCAGACCCTCTCCGAGGCAAAGCTCCAGAACGCCAAGGAGTTCGCGAACAAGCTCTGGAACATCAGCCGCTTCGTGCTGCATCACGTCGACGCCAACGCGGAGAGCCTGCGCGAGTGGCGCTCGGATCGCACGCCCGCGCCCGCCGCGGGAGCCGGCTCCTCCGACCCGTCGCTCGGGCATGCGGAGCGGTGGATCCTCTCGCGGACCGAGGCGACGGCCGCCGAGCTCACCCGCCTTCTCGAGCACTACCTGTTCGGCGAATACGCCTCTGCGCTGCAGCAATTCGTGTGGAGCGAGTTCGCCGACGTCTACGTCGAGCTCGCGAAGGCCGGACTCCGTGACGAGAAGCGAGCGCCCGGCACCGTTCGCACGCTCGCGTACGTCCTCGACCGCATCGTCCGGCTCGCGCACCCGATCGCTCCATTCATCAGCGACACCATCGCGCTGCAGCTGTGGCAGCGGCTTCCGAACACGGACCGCTCACCATCGCTGGTGATCGCGAAGTGGCCGAAGCCCGGAACGCGGTCCGTCGCGCTGGAAGAGCGCATGGAGATCGTGCTCGAGCTGGTGCGCGCGGTCAGGAATCTCCGGCAGGAGGCGGGCACCAAGCCGGGCGAGCGCGTGAAGACGACCCTCGGTGGCGACACGACGGCCATCCATGACCTCGCCGACCTGATCTCGCATCTCGCGCAGACCGAGGTCACGTTCGGATCCGGCAGCGGACAGGCCGCCGTCGTACGCGCCATCGAGGTGCGTGTCGCGGTCGAGCGCGATCCGGCCGAGCACCGCGCGCGGCTCGAGAAGGAGCTCGCGGAGGCGAGGGAGTCGCTGCGACGCTCCCGCGATCTACTCTCGCGTCCCGGGTTCGCGGAGAAGGCGCCGGCGAACGTCGTCGCCGGCGAGAAGGCGAAGCGTGCCGAACGCGAGGAGCGCGTCCGGCTGCTCGAGGAGGAGCTGCGCCGGACTTGAACCGCCGCGCAGAATCTGGGCGTGGCGATCGGGCGAGCCGAGCGGATGACAGAACGTAGACCTCGCATCATCGCGGTCTTCGGAGAAGCACATGCGGACACGGTGATCGAGGTTCTCACGCTCACCGAGCTGGCCTGGCACGACTGCTACGCGGAGGTCACTCCGTCCGAGTCGATCATCGACGACATCCTGCTGTGGTCCGGCGGCGACCTCGCGACGCTGATCAGGGCGGCGAAGCTCGCGGTCGAAGACTCGCGCGACCTGAAGGTTTGGGCCGCGAAGCGTGCGGGCCAGCAGCGCTAGCGAGTCGACGGCCTCGAGGACGATGCTGAAAGAAAAGGGCCCCGGTCACCCGGGGCCCTCTCGCTATCAAGCCTGTGAGCGTGGCTATTGGTTGTCCTTCAGGATCTGGTTCGCGCGCGCGCCGGCGTCCTTGATCGCAGCCTCCGGAGTCGCTTTCCCGGTCGTGACCTTGACGTACATGTCGAGGATCACGTCACGGATCTCCTGCTGGCCACGGACGTTCGGCTCGGGGATCGAGGCGGCGACAACGTCGAAGGCCTGCTTGCCCTGGGGGTCCTTGCCCGTCCAGTGCGTCTTCAGTGCCTCGTTGTCCGCCGCGCTCTTGCGCACCGGCATGTAGAAGGACTTGGTCGCCCAGTCCGCGGTCTGGTCCTTTTCGCTGAACCATTTGACGAAGAGCCACGATGCGAGCTGCTTCTGTGGCGTGCTCTTCAGGACAGCGACGTTCGCGCCGAACATGACCGTCCGACCCTTTGCGGGGTCCGCTTGCGGCGGAAGGCCGACGGTCCAGTTGACCGGGGTCTTCATCGCGCCGGCGATGAACGGACGGCTCGAGGTCGAGGAGAACGTGTAGGCGAGCTTCGAGTTCGCGAAGTCGGCCTGAAAGTCGAAGCCGGTCGGCGTGTAGGCGTAGCCGCCCTTGTAAAGGCGGTCGATCATCTGGAGGGTCTCGAGACCTTCCTTGCCGTCCCACGCGACCGTCTTGTTGTCGGCGGACATGATGTTGCCGCCGCGCGACAACACCATCGCGTTGAAGTAGGAAGCGTCGGTCGTGCCAACGTATCCGTACTGCGTGGTCTTGCCCGCCGCATCCTTCTTCGTCGCTTTCATGACCGCCTGCTCCCAATCGGCCCACGTCTTCGGCGTGGTCGTGACGCCGGCGGCCTTCAGGACGTCCTCATTCGTGTACATCACCGCGAGGGATTTGCTGAACGGGAAGGAGAGGAGCTGATTGCCGTACTGAGGGAACCGGTTGGTGTCGAAGTACGGCTTGTAGATGTCGTCTTTACCGGCCTGGTCCAGACCGTTCTTCTTGCTGTTCACGTAGGCGTCGAGGTCGATGACGACCGCCGCCTTCGTGTAGTCGGCGACCTGGCTCTCGTAGGCGTGCACCAGCTCCGGGAGCGTCCCGGCCTGGATCGCGCCGAGGGTCTTCTGGTAGAGCTGGGTGTAGTTCCCCTGGACGACCGGGGTGATGGTGATGCCCTTGCCGTTGGTCTCGTTGAACTTCTTGACCGACGCCTCGAGCGCGCCCTTCTGCGGGTCGCCGGTGAGCGCATGCCACAGCGTCAGCGTGACCGGGCCGGTGATGTCGATGTCCGCCTCTGTCGCGGGCGCCGCCGTGGCGGCCGGTCCCGCGCCGGCGCACGCGCCGAGCAGGAGAGCCAGGGTCGTGAGAATTGCTGGAATCCGCATCTTGGTCATGACTGTCTTCCTACCTCCTCCACCATTCGAGCAACACCGAGTGTCCGCCGTGTGAGATACGCGTGAACGCTATCCGCGGATGCCAGTTCGTGCGACTCCCTGCACCAAGTAGCGCTGCCCGACGAGATAAAGCAGAACGACCGGTGCAACGACGAACGACGCCGCAGCCATCAGTAGATGGTAGTTGGACCCTGCTTCGGCGCTGAAGGCGTTCAGCGCGACCTGGATCGGGCGGATGTCCGGAGACGAGGTGACGATGAACGGCCACTGGAACGCGTTCCAGGAGGCGTAGAAAGACAGGATCGCCACCGTCACGAGTGCCGGGACCGAGATCGGCAGCCCGATCGACCAGAGGAACCGCACGTGGCCGGCGCCGTCGATCTTTGCGGCGTCATGAAGCTCCTTGGGTATCGCGAGGAACTGCTGTCGCAGCAGGAAGACCGAGAACGCGCTCGCCAGGAACGGCAGGATCTGCGCCGCGTACGTGTCGTACAGGCCGAGACGTGGGATCGGGAAGATCGGGTTCACACCGGCCGGCGCGTTGCTCATCATCACGAAGTTCGGGATGAGTGTCGCCTCGCCGGGCATCATGTAGGTCGCGAGGAAGAGTGCGAACAGAAGGTTCTTCCCGCGGAAGTTCATCTGCGCGAATGCATACGCCGCTAGCACGGCGATCACGATCTCTCCGAAGACGGTCGTGCCGGCGACGAACACCGTGTTCGCGAAGTAACGAGCCCAAGGCTGCCGCGACCACACCTCCGCGTAGTTCTCGGGGTGCAGCGAGGTGGGGAACAGCGTCGGCGGCGTCGTGGAAGCCTCGGCGAAATCCTTGAGGGCCGTGGTGATCATGAAATAGAAGGGGTAGGCGACAGCGAGCCCAACGAGGATCAGCACGAGATGCTTGAAGACCGAGCTCACGTGTAGTGCACGCGCCGCTCGAGGAAACGGAACTGGATGACCGTGAACGCCAGGATGATCAGGGTCAGGAGGACGCCCATCGCGGAGCCGAGCCCGATCTGACCCTGTTGGAAGAACGTCCTGAAGACGAGCAAGGACACCGTCCGTGTCGTGTCGAGCGGCCCACCGTTCGTCAGGACGAAGATCTCGTTGAACGCGCGCAGCACGCCGATGCTTCCGATGGTGAAGACGAAGAAGATCTGCGGCGACAGCAGTGGGAGCGTGATCCTGCGGAAGAGCTGCCACTGGCTGGCGCCGTCGAGCTTCGCCGCCTCGTAGTACTCGAGCGGGATGTTCCCAAGTCCTCCCAGGAAGATGAGGATCTGGAAGCCGAGGAAGTGCCAGATCGAAAAGATCGCGACACCGACGAGGGCGAGGCTCGGACCTGCGGCCCAGTCGGGTAGCGCGATCCCCGCGGCGTCGCCGAGCATCTGGAAGATGCCGTCCGGCTCCTGGAACCAGCGAAGACCGCTGATGCCGAAGACACCCAGGAGCTGGTTCGCGGGACCGTACTGGGGATGGAATATCCAGAGGAAGACGAACGCGGCAGCCACGGTCGACGTCACGTACGGCAGGTAGTAGATCGTGCGGTAGATGTCGCGTCCGGCGAGCTTCTGGAACAGCACGTACGCGACGACCAGGGCCAGGCCCATCTCGATGGGAAGGGTGATGGCCGCGTACGTGAACGTCGTCGAGAGCGACTGCCAGAAAGCCTGCGCGCGCGTGGCATTCGCCCAGAGGATGTCGACGTAGTTGTCGAGACCGCGGAAAGCGCCCTGGATGATGTCCCAGCGGAACAGCGAGATGTACACGGCATAGAAAGCCGGGAGGATCTTGAACAGAGCGAGCAGCCCGACCGCGGGAAGGAGAAAGAGGTAGGCCTGTGCGTTCTCGCCGAACAACCGACGGCGGCGGGCCGCCGCGCGCTCGTCGACTGCGATAGCCCCTCCCGACACCTTCGGCGATGATATCGAGCGATGCCGATCTACGACTACCGCTGCGACCACTGCGGCCACGTGTTTTCGGCGGTCCAGTCGTTCAGCGACGAAGCGCTCGACAAGTGCCCAAGTTGCGGTAAGCAGCCGCGACGCCTCCTCTCGATGCCCGCGATCGTCTTCAAAGGCTCGGGCTGGTACAAGACGGACAGCCGCCCAGCCGAAAAGGGCTCGGCCGACGGCGCGAGCAGCTCCGACAAGAAGGGCGACACCAAGACCGAAACGAAGGGCGACTCGAAGGTCGACACCAAGGCCGATACGAAAGGCGAGACCAAGAGCGACAAGAAGTCGGACAAGTCGGAATCCAAGGCGCCGGAGAAGTCCTCGCCGAAGAGCGACGCCGCATCCTGACATCGGCCAGGGCATTCGTCCGCGACGCCCGCGCCGTCGTCATCTCGTTCGCGGACGACGAGTGCCCGTTCCTCGCGGGTGCCGTTGCGTACCAGCTGTTCTTCGCGACGATCCCGATCCTCGCGCTCACCGCCGGTCTACTCGGCTTCGTGTTCGGCTCGGAGCGCGCTCAGCAGGAGCTCGGGCTGCTGATCCGCACGCTGTATCCGGCGGCGACCGTGCAGGAGACGGAGATCGTGAACCAGCTCGTTGAAGGCCGGGGCGTCTCGCTGGGTGTGGGCCTCATCGGTACGGTCATCGCCACCGGTGCCATCCACGGCGCGATCGACAAGGCGCTGGCAGTGATCCTCGGTGTCGGCCGGAAGCGTGGGTTCGTTCGCGGGAATGTGGATGCTTTCGCCTTCGCTGGTGCCCTGGTCGGCCTCGCGCTCATTTCGTTAGCCGTCTCGTTCACCGCGGGTCCGCTCGCGCCGGTCCTCGGCCTGGGGGTCGGCTATGGCGCCTTCTTCGTCGTATACCGCTTCGTCCCGCGCGCTCGCGTTCGGGGCCGCACGCTGCGTCTCGCGGCGCTGGTATCAGCCGTGCTGTGGGAGGTCGCGAAGATCGCGTTCGGGGTCGTGACGCGCAGCCTCGGTATCTTCAGTGTGTACGGACCGATCGCCTTCGGCGCGGCCATGCTCACGTGGATCTACGTGACGGCCGCGATCATCCTCGTCGGTGCGGAAGTGATAAAGGTGAAGAGGGCTGCGCATGGAACGCATTGAAGCGTTCGTCAGCCGTTTGATCGAGGGTTGGAGCGCGCGCCTGTTCGGAGCCAAGCTCCAGCCGGTCCAGATCGCGAAGCGCCTGATCCGCACGATGGAAGCCCACCAGACGATCTCTCTTTCCAAGACGTTCGTGCCGAACTCCTATGTCGTCTCCCTGTCAGCGACGGACTTCGCGCAGTTCGAGCAGTACCGCCGCAGCCTCGAGCGCGATCTGGCGGAGGCGGTCCTGTCCGCCTCACGGGAGCGCAATTTCACGCTACTGGACTTTCCGTCGGTGGAGATCGAGCGCGACGAGGATGTCGCGCCAGGTGACATCCGCGTGTCGTGTGCGCTCGTCGACGCGACGGGAGACGAGGTCGAGGCCGATCCGAAGTCGCTTGGTGCGGTGGAGTCCGGGCACACGATGGTCCTGGACCGCGAGAAGCTCCTTCGCGACAAGCCGCGCGCTCCCAAGGCGACCGTCGAGGTGATGGGTGGCGAGCGCTCGTCGGTGCAGCTGGGGCCGGAGCCGCTCCTCATCGGCCGCGATCAACAGAATGACATCGTGCTCGATGACACTCGCGTATCGCGCAAGCACGCCGAGATCCGATTGCGTCTTGGCCGGTACACGCTGTACGACCTGCAGAGCACCAACGGCACGTACGTGAACGGCCGGCGCGTCGCCGAGGTCGTGCTGAACGACGCCGATCGGATCTCGGTGGCCGGACTCGAGCTCATCTTCCATTCGGCCGAGTAGTAGATGGAGATCACGTTCGCGGTCCTGCTGTGGGGCGTGCGCATCGCCTTCCTGGTCCTGCTCTACCTCTTCCTGGTGCGTGCCTTCGGCGTGCTCCATCGCTCGCTCGTGGCGGAGCGCGCCGCCGACGGCGCCACGCGATCGCTGGGCGTGCTCGTCGTCGAGCGCAGCGCGGGTCACGCCCCGCGCGTAGGGGAGCGATTCTCGCTCCGCGCGTCCACCTCGATCGGGCGCGACGCCGGGAACGACGTCCCGCTGTCCGATGAGGCCGCGTCGGCGCGCCATGCGGTGCTCGAGCTCCGTGACGGCGACTGGTGGATCGAAGACCTTGGCAGCACCAACGGCACGCTGGTGAACGGGACGCGCATCGACCGCGCGGAGCGCCTGCGCTTCGGTGACGAGCTGGCGATCGGCCGCATCGCGATGCGGATCGAGAAGTGGGCGGGTTGATCGCACTGACGCGCCGCCGGCCGGAGCTGGGCCTGCTGTTCTGGGTCGCCGCTGTCGGCATTACCGGGTCGGTCGCGGTCGCAGCGGCGGAAACGGCCGGATTCCGCCCGCAGCAGCTGGTGATCCCCGTGACGTTCGTCGTCGTCGCCTTCGTCTTGCACGTCTTCCTCGCCGCGCGCGGAGTGCGTGGCGATCAGTTGCTCCTGCCCCTCGCGGCCGTGCTCACCGCCCTCGGGCTCGTCCTCGTGCAGAGACTCGCATCGAATCTCCTGCTGCAGCAGCTTTCGTGGACGTTCATCGCCGCCGGCGCGTTCGCCGCGACGATCCTCATTCCCCGCGACATCACCGCGCTCTCGCGGTACAAGTGGACGTGGGCGATCCTCGGCATCCTTCTATTGATGTCGCCGCTCCTGCCGGTCATTGGACGTGAGGTCAACGGAGCGCGGATCTGGATCGGTTTCGGCGCGGTGAACTTCGAGCCGTGGGAGGCGGTGAAGATCCTGCTCGTCATCTTCTTCGCGGCTTACCTCGAGGAGTTCCGTGAAGTGCTCGCGCAGACGCAGCGGCGCTTCGGCCCCATCCCCGTGCCGCCGGTCCCGTATCTCGTCCCGATCGTGGCCATGTGGGCGATCGCGATGGTCGTCATGGTGTTCGAGAAGGATCTTGGGGCGACTCTGCTGTTCCTCGGGATCTTCCTGGCGATGCTGTACCTCGCGACCGGCGAGGCCTTCTACACGCTCATCGGAATCGTCCTGCTGGTGGTCGGCGGCTTCCTCGCCTATCAGGTGTTCGGGCATGTCGCGGCGCGGGTCGACGTCTGGCTGCATCCGTTCTCCGAAGAGGTGCGCTTCGATGCCGGGTACCAGCTCGTGCAAGGGCTCTTCGCCCTCGCCAACGGCGGCCTCTTCGGTGCAGGACTTGGGAACGGGATGCCGGAGCGGATCCCGGTGGTGTGGAGCGACTTCGTGTTCGACGCGTTCGCCGAGGAGGTCGGCTTCGCTGGTGCCCTCGCGCTGCTCGCGCTGTACCTTTTGTTCGTCTACCGCGGCATGCTCATCGCGCTCCGCGCGCCGACCCCCTTCTTACAGCTCCTCGCCGCGGGCCTGTCGTTCATCGTCGCCCTTCAGACGCTGGTCATCGTCGGTGGGAACGCGCGGCTCATCCCGCTCACCGGCATCACGCTGCCCTTCGTCGCCTACGGCGGTTCGTCCTTGGTGACCAACTGGATGCTCGTCGCGCTCCTCATTCGCGTGAGCGACACGACCGCGCGCGTCCGAGGGACTCCGTGAGCCGCTCCATCGCCACCAACATCCGAGCCCTGACGCTGACGATCGCGCTGGCGTTCCTCGTGACCTCGGTCGGTGTCGGCTACTGGACGCTCGTAGCGGGCGACGAGCTCTCCAGCGATCCGTACAACCCGCGTCTGGTCGCCGCCATCCGCGACCGCCCCCGCGGCTTCATCAACGACGCCGCCGGAACGACGCTCGCGGAGAGCGCGCAGGTGGGCAACACGTACAATCGCGTCTACCGCGACAAAGCCCTGGCGCACGTTACCGGTTACGCGTCGTTCCAGTTCGGCGCGTCCGGCATCGAGGCTGCGTATGCCGAGTCGCTCATCGGCCAGGACCCGGCCGACCCGCTGTCGCAGTGGCGCGCGCGCTACCTACGCGAGCGCGCGCCGCCCGGCTCCGTCGTGCTCGGCATCGATCCCAAGGTGCAGCAGGCGGCGGTCGCGGCGCTCGGCAATCGTCGCGGCGCGATCGTCGCGCTCGATCCGCGCAACGGGATGATCCTCGCGTCGGCCAGTTGGCCACAGTACGACGCGAGCTTGATCTCGGACCCCGCGACCGAGGAAGCCGCGTGGAAGCAGGTCAACGAGGATCCCGATAAGCCGTTGATCAACCGCGCGACGCAGGGCCTGTATCCGCCGGGGTCCACGTTCAAGATCATCACCGGCGCGGCCGCGCTCGAGAACGGTGTCGATCCGAACGCGAAGATCCGTGTCGACGACCCGTGGCAGGCCGACCGGTCGTGGGGCACGTACTTCGTGCGCTCGTCGTCACGCGCGCACGGGGACTACACGATGGCGGACGCTTTCCGGCTATCCGAGAACATCTACTTCGCGAAGGTCGGTCTGCAGCTCGGCGGTCAGAAGCTCGTGGAGTACGCGCAGCGGTTCGGGATCGGCAGCGCGACTCGCTGCGACATCCCTGCCGCGAGAGGCCAGGTCTCGCGCACCGGACAGCTCGACCGCCCCACGCTCATCGCCGATACGTCGTATGGGCAGGGCGAGATCCTCGCCTCGCCGCTTCAGATGGCCCTCGTCGCCGCCAGCATCGGGATGGGCGGCGTCATGCCGACGCCCCACTACGCGACCGAGGTTCGCGACGCGGCGGGGCACGCGATCCGCGTGATCGCGCCCGGTCCCTCCGGCCAGGTCATCGGCCCCGAGACCGCGCGGGCGCTGACCACGATGCTCGTGGGAGCCGTCGAGGGCCCGGGCGCGTTCGCCTTTGCGGCAAAGATCCCCGGGGTGAGGGTGGCTGGAAAGACCGGAAGCGCCGAAAACCCGTCCGGCGCGCCGCACGGCTGGTTCGTCGGATTCGCGCCTGCGGAGGCGCCGACCGTCGCGGTCGCGATCCTCCTGGAGAACACGGCCCGGGGCGGTGAGGACGCGGCGCCCCTGGGCGGGCGCGTCATGCAGGCCGCGCTCGGCAGATAACGGGCCTGTAATCGGGCGGCCTTCGCCGCCCTCATCTGCTTGGCGTGTGGCCTGCGGCCACGCCGCAGTACTGACTGCAACAGTTTCGGCCCGGTGTGAACCAATAGACCACTTGGAGCGTTCCTTCGGATAACACCTGTCCGGCAATTAGCATGTTCAGACGGGCCCGCATGGCTCGGTCTCCGCGACAAACTCGAGTGGGAGAGAGCAATGGACAAGAGCGGGCTCGCCACGCGGATCGGCGCTGTCGTCCAAAACGTCGAACGCGTCATTTTTGGCAAGCACCACGAGGTCGAGCTCGCGATGGTCGCCCTGATCTGCCGTGGCCACATCCTGGTGGAGGACGTCCCGGGCACCGGCAAGACGGTGCTCGCCAAGGCCCTGGCGCGTTCCCTCGGCTGCTCTTTCAAGCGCATCCAGTTCACGCCGGACCTGCTCCCTTCGGACGTGACCGGCGTCTCGATCTTCAACCAGCGCACCAGCGAGTTCCAGTTCCGGCCGGGTCCGGTGATGACCCAGATCGTCCTCGCCGACGAGATCAACCGCGCCACGCCGAAGACGCAGTCGGCCCTTCTCGAGGCGATGGAGGAGCACCAGGTGACGGTGGACGGTGTCACCTACCAGCTGCCCGATCCGTTCCTCGTCATGGCGACGCAGAACCCGATCGAGTACGAGGGCACATTCCCGCTTCCGGAGGCGCAGCTCGACCGCTTCTTCGTCCGCCTGCAGCTCGGATACCCGAAGGAGCGCGAGGAGATCGCGATCCTCGACGCGCAGCGCCACATCCACCCGCTCGAGACGATCGAGCAGGTCATGGGCGCGGAGGAGCTTCTGAAGGCGATGAGTGCGGTGAAGGACATCCACATCGCCGATCAGGTGAAGACCTACGTCGTGGGCGTCGTCAACGCGACGCGCTCGCACCCCGACGTGTATCTCGGCGCGTCTCCGCGCGGATCGCTCGCGCTGGCGCGCGCATCCCAGGCGTATGCGCTCATTCAGGGACGCGACTTCGTACTCCCCGACGATGTCAAGCAGCTGGCCGGTCCCACGCTCTCGCACCGCCTCATCCTTCAACCGCAGGCTCGGCTCAAGGACCTCGCTTCGACGACCGTCATCGCGGAGGTGTTGGCGAGCGTTCCGGTCGAGCTCTCGCAGACCGCGGCGCGAGCCTAGCGTGAAGCCCTGGCACTTCGGGGTCCTGTGGGTCGCGCTCTTCATCGTCGCGGCCTCCACGGGGCTTGAGCTGCTCAGCTACCTCTCGTACCTGCTCCTCTTCGTAGCGGTGCTCGCGTGGGTGCAGGCGCGGATGACCCTCGACGGTCTTTCGATCAAGCGCGCGCTCTCGCAGTCCTACGCGCACCTCGGCGACACGATCGAGTTCGTCTACGAGCTCCGCAACGACAGCACGTTCGGCAAGCTCTGGCTCGAGATCTCCGAGGAGTCCAACTGGCCTGAGCCGCTCCCCGGGCGCGTCCTCTCCATCGGTGGCAAGGGCCACACGCGAAAGTGGAAGGTCCTTGCGAAGGCGATCCGCCGCGGCCGCTACCGGCTGGGCCCGATCGTCCTCCGCAGCGGCGACCCATTCGGTCTCTTCCCGCGCGAGGCGCGGGTGCCGACCGAGGCACTCCTCCTTGTCTACCCGCGCGTCATGCAGCTGCCGCACTGGCAGCTCCCCGGCTCGGTCCTCGAGGGCGGCGTGCTCACCGGACAGCGATCGCTCCAGTCCACATCAATGGTCATGGGGATCCGCGAGTACCGCCCGGGCGATGCGATGAACCGAATCCACTGGCCCTCATCGGTGCGTCATCGCGGTCTGCAGGTGAAAGAGTTCGAGCTCGACAAGACCGCCGACCTTTGGATCTACCTCGACCTCGAGCGTCACTGGCACCGCGGCGACGGCGAGGACTCGACCGAGGAGCGCGCGGTCACCGTCGCGGCGTCGATCGTGGCGAAGGCGCTACGCGAACACCGCAACGTCGGCATGATCACCAGCGGCACGCGCGCCGAGGTCCTCCAGCCCGACCGCGGGACCAAGCAGTACGGAAAGCTCATGCAGTACCTCGCCGAGATCACCGCCGGCGGATCGCGGTCCATGGCGGAGACGCTCGTGGAGACGCTGCCGCGCCTCCGCCGCGGGTCCGCGTGCGTGCTGATAACGCCTTCGCTCGACCGCGGCTGGGTCCGCCCGGCGAGCACGCTGCGCGAAGCTGCCATCGCGACGCAGGCCGTCATCGTCGGTCCGTCCGTGGCCACCGACGAGCGCGATCGCGCGCGCCGGCACGCGCTCCTCGGCGAGCTCGCGATCGCTGGCGTGAGCGCCGCGTATCTCGCGCCCGGCGCGTCGATCTCCGATCTCTTCCGCGAGGCGGCCGGCAATGCTGCGTAATCGGGCGGCAGCCCCGGCGCCCGGCACCCCGAGCACGTTCTCTGTGCAGCTTGCGGCCGCTGGCCGCTGGCTGCGGCGATCAGCGCGTTCGCTGTTCCCGCCCATCGCCTGGCGACGCCTGCGCTTCCGTGGCGGCTGGTTCGCTCTGCCGATCTACCTGCTGATGATGAGCGTCTACCCGCTCTCACTGCAGCAGGCCGACTGGGTCGTGACGCAAGAGCACTTCACCTGGCTCGTGTTCAGCGCCATCCTGCTGGCGATCCTTGTCGGCAACAGCAAGATAGCGACACGTCGCGCGATGATGCTCGGTGGGCTCGTCGGCACCTTCGCGATCGTGCTCGCGACGGCGTTCGCGTCGGACGAGATCGCGTTCCGCGACCGCGTCGTGAACCTTGCCGTGAACGTGAACAACTGGATCACCCAGGTCCTCGCCGGAGAGGCGGCTACCGATCCCAACGTGTTCGTGCTCTTCCTCGGCGCCACGGTGTGGACCTCGGCGTATGTCGGCACCTTCGCGCTGTCGCGCTCTCTGCGGCCGTGGGACGCGATCCTGTTCATGGGCTTCTGCCTCATCGTCAACGTCTCGATGGCGCTCACGAACCTGATCGCGGATCTCGTCGTCTTCTCGCTGTCGGCGCTGGTGCTGCTCGTCCGGTTGCACATCGTCGCGCTGCAGGAGCGCTGGAACCGCAACAACATCGTGCCCTCCGGTGAAATGGACTGGCGCCTACTGCGCGGCGGCCTGACCTGGACGATGGTCCTCGTGATCATGTCGCTGGTCACGCCGCGCGTCGGCGCGGCCGAAGTGCTCAACCGCGCGTACAGCGTGTTCGAGCAGCCCTACCACTCCGTTGAGGCCGAGTGGCAGCGCTTCTTCGCGGGCGTGTCCGGTCCGAGCCGGCTGCGCGGCGTCTCATTCACGGAGGCGATCCGTCTCGGGCAGTCGCCGAACCTCGCGGACCGCGTCGTCATGACCGTCGACGCGCCACAGGGCCGCTTCTGGAAGGCGATCTCCTACGACTTCTATACCGGCAACGGATGGCGCACGACCGAGACGGACAAGGTCGAGAGGATCAACCCGCCACTGATCGGACGGGAGAAGTTCGACGCGACCTTCGAGATGCTGGTACCTCAGCAGAACCTGCTCTTCGCCGCGAGCGAGCCGGTGAGAGCGTCGGTCGCGCACCAGTTCCAGACCGGCTCGGATCGCAGCTACTCGATCGCGCTGCGTGCGGTGCGCGGCGGGCAGGCGGCGGAGAAGTACACCGTCACGTCGTACGTCTCCGTCGCGGACAAGGCCGCCCTCCGTCGCGCCTCGAATACCTATCCCGACTACATCAAACAGAAGTACCTGCA
>JANMSU010000252.1:0-7395 GCA_031389835.1 Chloroflexota bacterium | reverse complement strand
TCCTGGTGCCCCCGATCACGAAGGCCCTGATCTTTGTGTTCTTCGCGCTCTACGTCATCGCGGCGACCGCGTTCGTCCTGGGGGCGCGCGACGAGACCGTCGCGCTTGCGAATGTGATCGTCGGCGTGGGTGGAGCTGTCGTCCTGGCGATCCTCTTCATGTCGGCGTCACGCCGGCAGCGCGCCGACCTAGCGGCGTTCGTGGAGCGCGTCTTCGGCGACGTCCCGCGTGTCTAGCTGGATCCCGGCTAGTCCCCGTAAACCAGTCGCGGCAGCCAGAGCGCCAGATCCGGGAACGCGTACAGAAGGACCAGCGCGACGAGCTGCACGCCGATGAACGGATACATGCCCTTGAAGATCGTGTTGAGCGAGACGCTCTTCGGCGCGACGTTCTTGAGGTAGTAGGCGGACATCGCGACGGGAGGTGACAGGAAGGCCGTTTGCATGTTGACCGCCGACAGCACGCCGAACCACACGAGGTTGATCTCGTACAGCATGATCACGGGCAGGAACAGCGGCAGGAAGATGATCACGATCTCGGTCCACTCCAGTGGCCAGCCGAGCAGGAAGATGATGGCCTGCACCAGGATGACGAAGAGGAGATCGCTGAGACCGAGCCCGAGCAGGAAGTCGCCCAGGAGCTGCGCCGAGCCGAGCCTCGCGAAGACCGCAGCGAAGATCGATGACCCCACCAGGAGCCAGCCGACCATCGCCGCCGCGCGCACGGTGAGGAAAACGGATTCCTTGACCATCTGGAAGTTAAGCCGGCGGTGCGCGGCAGCAAGGATGAATCCGCCAAGCGCCCCGAGGGCCGCGCCCTCGGACGGCGTTGCGATCCCGAAGAAGATCGCGCCGAGGACGAAAAGGATGAGCGTCAGGATCGGAACGAGACCTCGTCCGACGATGCCGAGCATCTGCAGACGCGGGATGTACGGCGCATCCGTCTTCGCCGGTGCGATCGACGGGTCACGGAGTGCACGGAACATGATGTAGACGAGGTACATCGTCGCGAGCAGGAATCCGGGTATGAAGGCCGCCGCGTACAGGCGAGGCACCGACACACCCGCGACGAAGCCGTACAGGATCAGCAGAACACTGGGTGGGATGAGGATCCCGAGCGTGCCCGCCGCGACGATCACGCCGGTCGCGAACGACGTGTTGTAGCGCCGCTGCATCATCGCCGGAAGCGCGAGCAGGCCGAGCAGAGTTACCGACGCGCCCACGATGCCAGTCGCGGTCGCGAATAGCGTCCCGGTGATCAAGGTCGCGACCGCGATCGAGCCGGGGAGCTTGCCCATGACCATCTCCACGCTATGGAACAGCCCCTCCAGGACGCCCGCGCGCTCCACGACGTAGCCCATGAACAGGAAGAGCGGGATGGCAACGAGCACGTCGTTCTGCATGAGGAAGAAGGTCCGCTGCACGACGAGGTCGAACACGACCCAGCCGAAGCCGAGGAACCCGAAGACGACGCCGAGCGCCATGAGCGTGAACGCGGTCGGAAAGCCGATGAGGATCGAGACGACCATCAGGCTGAGCATCACGAGGCCGAGAACTTCGGGGCTCATACCTCGCTCTGCTGTGCCAGCAGGGTCTCGGTCTCCTCGACGTCCGACAGTCGCCGAGGCCACACGCCGGTGCGCATCGCCTGGAAGGAGCGGATCGTCTCCGCCACGCCCTGGATGGCCATGAGCAGACCGGCGATCGGGATGACCGCCTTCAGCGGATAGATCGGCGGTGCAACGGCGGTCGTGAAGGACCGCTCCCTGATCGCCCAGGATGCCTCCGCCCACTGAGCGCCGACGGAGATCAGCGCGATGATCGCCGGGAAGAACGCGAACAGGTAGAGAAAGAAGTCGATGCTTCCCTGTACCCGAACCGGCCATAGTCGATAGAAGACATCTCCGCGGATGTGCTGACCGCGCGATAACGCGTACGCGCCGCCGATCATGAAGAACACCGCGTACAGGTAATAGGTCATGTCGTATGAGAACGTGTATGTGAACCAGATCGCCCGGATCGGGTCACCGAGCGGCTGCTGAAGGTAACGGCAGGCGATGTCGTAGCTGATCAGGAAAGTCATCAGCAGTACGACCCATGCGATCGTCTTGCCGGTCCACATGCTGAACGTATCGATCGCGATCAGGAACCGCTGCACGCTGCACCCCCACGACCGCTGCGCCGAACAAACGCCGGGGCCCTCGAGCCTCGAGGGCCCCGGCAGGATAGTGCGTCTGAGTCAGGTTAGGTCTTGAAGAACGCCTTGTACGAGACCGGGTCGGGTGTCGGGATGTTGATGTCGTCAGCCCACTTGAAGATTCGCTGCGCCCACGCCTTCTGCGAGTCGAGGATCGCGACGAAGTCCGGGTTGTTCGCCGACTCCGAGGCGATGACCGTGTCCCATGCCTTGAGCTGCGCCTCGAGGACGGACGTCGGCGTCTTGTAGATCTTGACGCCCTTGCCGGCGAGGGCCGCGTAGTCCTTGGAGTTCTTGTCCATGAACTTCCATTCGCCGTTCGCCGACTCCGCCCAGGCCGCGTACTTCATGATCGCCTTGAGGTCGGTCGGCATGGCGTCGTACTTCGTCTTGTTCAGCGAGATCTCCAGGATCTCGCTCGGCTGGTGGTAGGAGCGCGCCATCAGGACCTTGCGCACGTCAGCCAGACCGTAGACCGTGTCCGACGTCGTGTTGTTGAACTCGGCGGCGTCGATGACGCCGCGGTCGAGCGACGAGGCAACCTCGGCCCCGGCCACCGAGACGACGCTCGCTCCGAGACCCTGATAGATGCCCGTCGCGAGGCCGACCGTCCGGAACTTCATGCCCTTGAAGTCATCGGGGCCCTTGATCTCGTTCTTGAACCACCCGAGCGGCTGGTTCTGCATCGGCATGTGGAACAGCGACACGACGTTGAGCTTGAGCTTCGTCTGCACGAGCTTCTCGTAGAGAGCCTGGCCGCCACCGTAGTAGTACCAGGCGAGCCACATCTGGCCGCTCATGCCCATCATTGGGCCGGTGCCCATGAGGCTTACCGCGTGATCCTTGCCGTAGTAGTACGCGGGAACGTGGTGCGCGCCGTCGAGCGTGCCCGAGTGGACCGCGTCGATGGCGCCGTTGATGTTCGTGACGGCGTTGACCGGGAGCGCGTCGATCTTCAGCCGGCCGCCGGACATCTCTTCCACGAACGCCTTCCAGTCAAGGAAGAGCTCCTGGAAGATGTCGTTGCCGGCCCAGCCGGACTGGACCTTCCATGTGATCGTCTCGGCCCGCGAGATGATCGTCGGCGCGGCCGATGTGCCAGCGCCCGTACCGGCCGCCGTCGGCGATGCGGTTGGCGCGTTCGCGGACAGGCACGACGTGACGAAAGCCGCGAGACCTGAAAGCGATCCGTACTTGAGGAACCCGCGGCGCGAGAACTTCGAAAGAAGACTCACTATGTTGTCCACCTCCTAGCTAATAGCCCGGTCGGCGGCCCCATTCGATTCCCGTCCATTCCACCTGTCAAGTCGCCCCTTTCGTCAGGCGCGAATCGCCGCTCGACCGCTCACTCCCTATACGTCGTCAAGGCCCAAAGGGGTCAAGGGAATGACGGCGGCTCCTACCGGATAGACGTCGCAATGCGGAGAGCGTCGTCCCGCGTGAGCTGCGCTTCGAGACGGAACGTAACGCCACCCTGTTCCCAGAGGAGTGTGTTTCCCGCGAGACGCAGCGTCTCGGGCCAGGGGTTGCCGGCCGCATCCCGGTAGAAGAACTGGTGCGGCGTGCCCTCAAGCCAGTATCCCCTGCCCCCGTTGACAGTGACCTCTTCGACGCGCGTCCCCGGTAGGGCGACCTTGGCGAACAGCGACTCGTCGATCCGGCCGCGGAAAGCAACGACGACCGCGCTGACCCCGGCCTGACTCTGAACGGGGATGTCGGGGCGACTCACGTACACCAGCGTCACGCGGTCGCCTGCTTGCGTTTGGTCCACGTAGACCTGATCTGGAACACCGAGGCGCGCGTCCGCGGGAGCGCGCAGGAACGGTGCGCGGCGCCTAGCCTCCTCGAGGGTGACGCGCTCGCCGGGGAACGGCACCGCGGGGGACGCGGCGGGCGCCGATGGTGTCGCCGCCGTCCGGAAGATATCGATGCCGCGAAGACGCAGGAACTCATCAGCCGTCGCGCGCACACCGGGCACGGCGGCAAGGCTCACAACGACGATCAGTGCGAGCGTCAAGGCAGCCGGGCCAAATGCGTAGCGCGGCGAGCGAAGGGCGTCCCACCAGCGGCCGGCACGCGGCTCGCGCAGTCGCGCGCGCACCGCGTCGCCGAGACGTGTCGGCTGCGGATAAGCCAGCCGCTCGCCGAGATCGGTGAGCGTGGCTTCGAGCTCGTGCTCGCGCATCGGCTCACGCGTCATGCAGCTGGCCTCCTTCCATCACCGTACGCAACCGGGCGATCGCTCGCGATAGGCGCGACTTCACGGTACCGCGTGCCACGCCGAGCGCTTCGGCCATCTCGATCTCGGAAAGATCGAAGAAGTAGCGGTACGCGATCACGAGCCGGTCCTCCTCGCGCATCTTCCGGAGCGCGTCGAGCACGAGCTCGCGTCGCTCGCGAGCGAGGGCCGACGCCTCGGGTGACAGGGCCGTGTCGCCCGAGGCGCGGTCCTCGACGACGCTGAGACCGACCGTCGGTCGCCGGCCGGCCGCCTTGCGGCGGTTGATGGCCTCGTTCGCGACGATACGGAGCAGCCAGGGGCGGAAGGGAGCGCCCGCGCGGAAGCGGTCGAGCGCGTAGTACGCCTTCACGAAGGCGTCCTGCGCCACGTCCTCGGCATCGGCCGCGGTCCCGGTGATCACGTACGCCGTTCGCGCGGCGATCGCCTGGTAACGCGTCACGAGCTCGGCGTAGGCGTCCTGATCGCCAATTCTCGAACGTTCCACCAGTACGGCATCCTCCGTCGGCCGGCCCTCCACGGAGTCGGTTTTCACCCTCTTTACAGCGCCCACGCCGCTCGGTTCCCCGCCCGGCCCTAGACCTTGACCAGCTCTTGGAGCAGCCGGTAGCGGCCCGCCACGTCCTCAGGCGTGGCGGCCTCGATCCCGTCCACGCTGAAGCTCTCGACCGCGAACGAGGCGCACACGGTGCCGTGCAGGGTCGCCCGGCGCAGGGCGCGGTCGTCAACCGAGTCAGATTCGGCGAGGTGGCCGAGAAAGCCGCCGGCAAAGCAGTCGCCCGCCCCGGTGGGATCGGTGACGACGTCGAACGGGAAAGCCGGCGACCAGAACGAGAAGGTGCGCGTGAACAACACGGAGCCGTACTCCCCGCGCTTCACGACCACGGCCCGTGGACCCAGCGCGAGGATGTCGCGCGCGGCCCTGGGGACGCTGATCGTGTCGCAGAGCTGGCGGGCCTCCGACTCGTTCACGCTGACGATGTCGACGTGCGAGAGGACTTCCAGCAGCGCATCGCGCTTGTGATCGATCCAGTAGTTCATCGTGTCCAACGCGATCGCTTTGGGCGCGCGCACGCTGCGAAGCGTCGCGAGCTGGATCTCTGGATCGATGTTCGCGAGGAACACGAACTCGCTGTCGGCGAACTGGGAGGGCACGCGCGGCTTCCAATCGGCGAACACGCCGAGATCGGTGTTGATCGTCTCCGCGGTGTTCATCGCGTAGTCGTACTTGCCGAGCCACCGGAACGATGAACCAGGTCGCCGCTCGAGACCCGCGAGATCGATGCCGCGCGAGCGCAGGCGCTCCACGTCTTCCTCGCGGAAGTCATCGCCGATGACGCCGACGAGCCGCACCGGTGCGTACAGCCGCGCGGCGATCGCGAAATACGATGCCGCTCCGCCGAGCACGTTGGTCCGATGCTCGGCGGGCGTCTGAACGTCGTCATATGCGAGCGAGCCGACGACGAGGATGGTCGACATTCAGGAAGCCGGTCCGGCGAGGAGCCCGACGAGCATGTACAGCGCGTAGCTCGCGGCGACGCCTACGGCGAGCCAATCGAGCTGGGTCATCCCCTCCGCCACGGGCGGACCGGGGCGCGTGCGCCAGTACCCGTTGAGGGCGTGCTGCCCGTACATGACGATCGCGGCGCCCGCCGCGAGCTCGATCGCATCGAGCGCAATGAAGATCGGCTCGGTCGAGTAGTGCGTGAAGGTCAGCCACCAGATCCCGGTGCCGAGCGCGCCGGTAAGCGCGTCGACGCCGTGGGCCGGATCGACTTTCCGCCGCACCGCGTCGATCAGCGTGAAGTGGCGGAAGGACTGCCAGATCCCGTAGATCGGCACGAAGATCGACAGGGCATGCGCGAACGGTGCCATACGTTCGTCCCCGGTCTCGCGCTTGAGCTCGACCCAGGTCAGCCCGAACCAGATCGCGACGTACGCGCCGAAAGACAGCACGGTGAGGACACCGACCAGCCAAAGCGGCCGGCGCCGCGGCTGTTGGACGATCTGCGTGCCGTTCAGACCGCGCCGTCGCGGCGGAGCGCCACGATCTCCCCTGTGTCGTAGCCGAGCTCGCGCAGGATCTCATCGGTGTGTTCGCCAAGCTCCGGCGGATGGCGGCGGACCGACGGCGGCGTTCCCGAGAGCCGCACGGGTATGCCCGGCGCTCGCACGCGTCCGGCGGTCGGATGATCGACCTCCGCGATAAGACCGAGGTGCCGCACTACCGGGTCCGCGAACACCTCGTCGAGCGCACTGATCGGACCCACCGGAACGTTCGCTTCCCGCAACCGTCGGACCACTTCCGCCTTCGTAAGGGCACGGAACCGTCGTTCGATGATCGGGACGATCTCCTTCCGATGCGCGACTCGCTTGGGATTGTCGGTGAAGCGCGCGTCCTCGAGCAGCTCGTCGAGATCGAGTGCGCGGCAGAAGCGCTCGAAGAGCGCGTTGTTCGCGACGCCGACGTTCACATGGCCGTCGCTGGCGCGGAACGTCTGGTACGGAACGATCGAGGCATGCACGTTGCCCTCCGGCCGTGGGACCGTGCCGTCGGCGAAGTACCGCGCGCCCTGCCGCGAGAGCATCGCGATCTGGCCCCCGATCATCGTCGCGTCGATGATCTGCCCTTCCCCGGTCCGCTCGCGCGCGTGCAGCGCGGCGGCGATCGCGAATGCCGCGAACATGCCCGCGACCATGTCGGCCTGCGGCACACCGACCATCACGGGGTCGCCGCCGGGCTCACCGGTGAGGCTCATGATCCCGCCCATTCCCTGCACGATGAGGTCGTAGGCGGGCCACGCGCGACCCGGGCCGTCCTGGCCGAAGCCGCTGATGTGACAGAGGATGGCCCGCGGATTTATCGCGCGCACCCGGTCATCGGGAAAGCCGAGGCGTCCTAGTGTGCCGGGGCTGAAGTTCTCGACCACGACGTCGCATCGTTCGATGAGACGCTCGAG
>JANMSU010000241.1:0-9301 GCA_031389835.1 Chloroflexota bacterium | reverse complement strand
CCGTCGCCTCGCGCGGCGCGGTCATGCGCTCGACGATGACGAACTCATCCATCTCGCTCGGATAGCCGACGAGCACTTTGATCATGAAGCGATCGACCTGCGCCTCCGGGAGCGCGTAGGTGCCCTCGGTCTCGATCGGGTTCTGCGTCGCCATCACGAGGAATGGGTCCGGGACGCGGTGCGTCTCGCGGCCGATCGTCACCTGACGCTCCTGCATGACCTCGAGGAGCGCGCTCTGCACCTTCGCGGGAGCGCGGTTGATCTCATCGGCGAGGAGCAGGTTGGTAAAGACCGGTCCGAGGGACGTCTGGAACTCGCCGTTCTTCTGGTTGTAGATGCGGGTGCCGACGAGGTCGGCGGGCACAAGGTCCGGCGTGAACTGGATGCGCTTGAACTCCCCGCTGATCGCCTGCGCGACGGTCTTCACGGCGAGGGTCTTCGCGAGCCCGGGGACCCCCTCCACCAGGAGATGACCACGAGCGAGGAGCGCGACGATCATGCGCTCGAGCAGGTGGTCCTGCCCGACGATGACCTTCTTGATCTCGAAGAGCAGGCGCTCCATCTGGCTGCCGGGACGGACACTCGTTGTCATGGCGAATCCTTCCTTCTAGTCCGGTGGGATGCCGAGCCCGGCTGAAGCCGCGTCAATGGTGACCGCGAAGCCCACCCCGCTGAAAACCTTACCCGCTGGATTGACCAGCCCGGTGACGATACCCACAACGTCTCCCTTTTGATCCACCAGCGGTCCACCCGAGCTCCCCGGGTTCACCGCCGCGTCGAACTGGATCATCCCGGTGATCGGTTTCGCGAGGCCCGGCGCGGTCATCGAACGATCCAGGCCGGAGATGACGCCGGTCGAATACGAGCCCGTTAGTCCGAAGGGATGGCCGATCACGAACGCATGGTCACCCACTCGCAGCCCGCCGGGATTGCCCATCGTCGCCGGTTGGAACTGGGCGGGGGGCGCAAGTGCACGCAGCACAGCGATGTCGCGATCGGGGAGGCGCGCGACGATCTCGACCGGCGAGACCGTACCGTCACTGAATGTCACCTTGATGTCGTTGCTCCCGTCGATGACGTGCAGGCTGGTGAGGATGTCGGCCATGTCGTCGACGATCACGCCGGCGCCGGTGCTCGGCTCCCCACTCGCGCCCTTGGCGACGACCTGCACGACCGACGGCGCGACGTGCTCGTAGACCGCAACGGAGAGCAGCGGCGTCGGCTCCGGGGTCGGCCGCTCCTGCTCCGCGCGAAGCGCGACGAGACCGCCGGTCTGGACCGCTGAGACGAGGAACCACGTGAGGGCAACGAGCGAAAGGAACGCGAGCGGCGCGCGCACACGTCTGGCAACACGCTCGCGCAATGGGATCCGTCGCGAGGGTTCAGGCGTCGGAGCGGACTCCGGCGCGTCCGGTCGTGGGAACTGACCGTAGGGTCGATCGGACCTCGACAGCGTCACTTCGGTCGACCCAGTCTAGGCCCGGGTCCGGGGCGCACCTTATGAGTTGGTTAAGGAACGCGTGAGGACAGGAAAGGAACCGGGATCTAGTCGGTGATCGGCACCATATAGCCCTGTCCGCGCATCGTCGCGAGGAGATTGGGCCGGCGCCAGTCGTCCTGCAGCTTTCGTCGCAGGTCGCGGATGTGACGGTCCACCAGGTTGCTGTTCGGTTCGGCGTCGGCGCCCCACACGGAGTCGATGATGTCCTCGCGCGACACGACACGCCCGGCGTTAGCGATGAGGACGTAGAGGAGTCCTCGCTCGAGCGGCGTGAGGTGCGGTGTGCTGCCGTTCATGGCGATATGACCGCTGGCGATGTTGACGTGCAACTTGCCGACCTTTAGGTCGCCAACGAGATCGGGAAGGTTGCCGGTCGCGCGATGGATCGCTTGGCTGGCGCGGATGACAAGCTCGGTGGGATCGAACGGAACTCTGAGGATCTCCGTGGCGCCAAGGCCGATCGCGTTGAGCGCCCCGGTCATCCCATGGTTACGCACCAGGACGAGCACGGGACGGTTCGACTTGACCATCTCGCCGATCGCGTCGCGGAGCCCACCGTCGGCGGCCGCTTCGTCCAGAACTGCAAAGTCGTACCCCGCGGAGCCGACCTCGGCGATCGGCATCTCTTGGGTGACCGCGCGGATGTGCGCGAGCGCCAACGCGACGACACCCGCCAGCGGCGGGCGCACCACGAGGGCGACCTTGTACGTCGGGTGATTCTGAGTAACAGTCATGAACGAGTCTGTTTACTAGACTCGTTCGATGGACCGTAACGTAAGCGGACAAAAGGTACGTATACGAACGTAGCGTCACGCGGCTTTCTACCGAAGATCACACCACGCGAGCGTGAGGTGTTGGGACGCGTCGTCGCGGGTCTCGCGAACAAGGCGATCGCTCAGGAGATGGAAATCGGCGAGCAGGCCGTGAAGGCGCACATCTCGCGTCTCTTCCTGAAGTTTCGCGTCGAGAACCGAGCCGGACTCGCGGTCGCGGCGATGACCCAGGAGCTCGACGAGCGCTCGCTCGCCGCGGGAGAGCTCGAGCGCCTGGCCCGCGAGGAGCATCGCGACGCGCTGCGCACCCGAGCCAAACTGCTCGCATCTCTCATCGGAAGGGATCCGGCGGTGGTCATCGATCGAGACGCTCGGGTGCTTCTCGCGAATCCCGCCTTCCAGCGCACCTTTGTGGCCGCGCTTTATCAGGACGAGCGCGGGGTCAAGCTCCCGGCCGACGCGACACCGCTCGCCCGTGCCGCGGGCGGCAGACCGGCGTCGCTCCGGTTCAAGCTCGCGAGCGGACCGCGCAGAGGCAGCTGGTGGCACGCGACAGCGGAGATGGTCGACTTCGAGGGTCTCGGGGGCGGAGCCGTGGTCGTATTCCGGAGGGTTCGCGCGCCCGGCCGCTGACTAGCGGGTGCGATCCTCGACGGGAAGCTTGGCGAGGGGGCCGCGCGTCAGGCCCGATCGCAGCATCTCGATGGTGACACCCTCGGTCTCCTGCCACTTGTGGCCTTCCGCTCTTGCGTCGAACGCGCAGTAAGCCCACCGGTTGGTCACGATGGTCAAAGTGTCGGACGAGGACCTGCTCTCGCGCGACGCGTGGGCATCAGCGATGCATACATAGTGGATCAATCCACCCTTTGACATGTCCCTCCCCCGCCCCGCGTGCTGATTCCGCCTGTCCGGCTCAGCCCCGGTCACCGTACCACGGGAACCTGAACCGATGACCGAACGGCGCTCGCATACCCGAGCGATGCTCGTGATCAATCCGGCCGCCGGTGAGCGACGCGCGAAGCCAGAGGCCGGAGCGCTCGAGAAGTGCGAGGCGATCCTTCGAGACGCGGGATTCATCCTCGATCGCGTCGAGACCGGAGCCGAGTCACCGACGTCGGCTGATCTCGCGCGGCGCGCGGTCGAGCAGGGCTACGAAGCGTGCATCGTGGCCGGCGGGGATGGCACCCTCGCCCCGGCCGCCGCGGCCCTTCTCGACACGCCGGTCGTCCTCGGGATCCTCCCCTTCGGGAGCGTGATGAACATCGCGCACGGCCTCGACCTGCCACTCGAGCCGGTCGAGGCGGCCCACGTCATCGCGCGCCGCCGCGTGCAGCGCGCCGACGCCGGCGAGGTGCGTGGAAAGATCTTTTTCGAAACAGCCGGAGTCGGCATCGACGCCGAGATATTCGGAGCTGCCCGTCACGCCGAGCGTGGCGACTGGCGCCGGGCGCTCCGGCGCGGGCTGCGCATGTTCTCCCAACACTCCTACCGCGTCGCGATCAAGGTGGATGGCCGGGAGGACCGCCAGCGCGCGCTCCAGATCCTGGTGATGAATAGCCCGTACTACGGCTTCGCGCTCGAGATCCTTCCGCGCGTCAGCATGACCGACGGCCTTCTGGACGTCGCGGTCTTTCCGCGCATGGGGCGCTGGGCCCTGGTGCGCTCGTTCATGACAGCCTGGCGCGAGGGAAAACTGCCTACGCGACCGGTGTCCTATCGCGGCGCGCGCATCGAGATCGCATCCGACGGTCCGGTCTCCGTGCATGCGGATGGCATCCTCGCCGGCGGCCTGCCCGCGGAGTTTGTGTGCCGCAAGGGAGCGCTCTCGGTCTTCGCCTAAGTGGCATCGCGTAGGCGGCTTCGCGACCACTTGCGCGAAACTTGAATGTCTCGCCGCACTTTTTACAGCGCGGTCTCCCGCTCGCTCGGTTACTTAGTACACACGCGCGCATCAAATTGCCCCTTGAACTGCCGTGACACGTTCGTATCCTCATCGTTACCGGAACGACATGGCCGGGCCGCGTTGTCAGGGGGAGGCGCGTCATGTCAACAGTCATTCACTTCGAGTGCCGCAACACCACACACCTCGCGACACGCTCGCGTCGTGGTGTCGGCGGGATGGTCATGCATCACGGCACCTTCGGCTACTGCGATGGGTTCGCGTCGGATAGCGACCATCGGTGGGTCGCGACCGGCGGCGTGTTCCTCGAGCAACTGATCGGGGAGGACCGAGATGACCACAGCGATGACACCCGGTACGTACCGCACGAGATCGGGAGCGCTGGTCCACTGCACCTCGCGCGCTGACGGCACGCTCCGGCTCGAACACGAAGACCTGTCCTATTCGGGCAAGGGCGGCGAAGAGCTCGTGAAGCTATCCGACGATCCGTACTGGCCCGACATTTCGCGCCCGGCCGCGGACCCTTTGCTCCTCGCCGACTAGCGTCGTCGGCCTCGTCGCGGACTAGGTCTTGCCGTTACCCTGATTCCGGTCGCGCACTTTGTCACCATGCGCGCGTTCTCGCGGGGGCGCCGGATCATCCTTGTCGACGATCGCTTTTTCGCGCTCGATCTCGTCGAGATCCTCTTCTTCGGCCTCCATGAATTCGTTGCGCGCATTCGGAGTGGCGCGCAGCAGCTCGTCGAGCTTGAGGTGGATCGCGCGCGCGTCGCGGTTCTGCGTGTTCTGGATCAGGAAGACCATGAGGAACGTGACGATCGTGGTGCCAGTGTTGATGACGAGCTGCCAGGTGTCGGAGAAGCCGAAGACGGGACCAGACACGACCCAAACGAGGATCACGAGCAGCGCTGTGAGAAACGCCCAGGGTCGTCCCGTGAAGTCAGCTATCTTCGACGCGGTCCGCGAGAACCAGTGGCTAAAACCGCGCTGAGGCAGCTTCTCGCCTGAAACGACATGGTGCTGCCTGCGCTGATACGTACTCACGCCTTCAAAAGCGGCAAACGCCGTGCCACCTCTCGCTAACCGGGCAGCGTCTGCGCGCGTTCTTTGAAGTCGGACCACGGATCGCCGCTCGCCATGCGCTTCTCCAGTGTTCGAACGGTGAAGCGGCGCGGGTCGAGCCCCAGCGTGACCTCGTCCCATGCGAGCGGCATGGAGATCGTCGCGCCCGGACGGCGACGCACCGAATACGGTCCGACGATCGTCTGCAGATACGCATTGCGGAACGGATCGGCGTATACGCGCGAACCGCGGGCACTCTTGCGGTGCGCCATCGTCACGAGGTCTGGCTCACGGAGCGCAAGCTCTTCGCCGATGCGAACGGCGAAACTTGTCACGTCCTCCTGCGAATGACCCGCGCGCAGCGGCACGAAGACGTGCAGCCCTCGGCTGCCTGAGGTCTTCGGGAACGAGACGAGCCGATGCTCGTCGAGGATCACCCTCAGAGCGGTGCCCGCGCGGACCGTGTCGGCGAACTCGCCGCTCGTCGGGTCGAGATCGAACGCGAGCCAGTCCGCTTCACGCATCGAGGGCACGCGCGAGTTCATAACGTGCACCGAGATGCATCCGAGGCGGACGAGGCCGAGGAGCGCTTCAAGCGTGCCGCCGACGAGATAGTTCACGTCCTTGCCCGTGCTCTCCGCGCGTAGCCGAAGCCGCGGCACCCCGACCGGTATGTTGCCTTCCGGGAAGTTCTTTCTGTAAAAGCACCCGCCGAGCATCCCGTCAGGACAGCGTTCCGCGGTCAGCGGCCGATCGCGCATCCACGGGAGCACCAGCTGCGAGGTGGCGTGGTAGTAGCGCGCGACATCGCCTTTGGTGATGCCCTCATCGGGCCACCAGACCTTGTCGGGATTGCTGATCGTGACGCCACCGATCGTCGCCTCTGCGCTCACTCGCGCCTGTCCCACGTACATTCCTCGTGCTTCTTGTCGGTGCGGAGCCCCAGGAACGCCGGCTGTCGCAGCTTGCCATCGGCCGTCCACTCCGCGTAGGCGATCTGAGCGACGAGACGCGGTCTGACCCAGAGCGCGCCGGGTACGCGCGGCGGCGGATCGAACGGCGAGTCATCGATACGCAGGCGCTTTAGCTTGCCAGCGAGATCGCGTAGCGTTTCCTGCGTGTAACCGGTGCCGACCTTTCCGGTGAACCGGAGCTCCCCACGGTCATACAGACCGACCAGCAACGCGCCGAGCTCCGCGCGCGAGCCTTGCGGCGGCGTGTACCCCCCGATGACGAACTCGGATTCACCGCGCACTTTGATCTTCAGCCACGCGCGCGAGCGGACACCGGGCTCGTATGGTGACGTCGCGATCTTTGCGATGATCCCTTCCCAGGTCCTGGCGCGCGCTGTCGCGAGAGCTTTTTCGCCGGCACGCGGCAGTCGACGCGATGGCATCAGCGGTCCGGATCGTGATGGGATGAGCTCGAGCACTCGCCTGCGCCGCTCGTCGAGCGGTCGCCGCAGCAGATCGCGGCCCTGCGAACGGAGGCAGTCGAACACAACGTAGACAACGCGAGTCCGAGGATCGCCACGGCGCTGGAGAAGCTGGAAGCGCGAAACGCGGGACTTGTCGAAGACAACGAGCTCGCCGTCGAGCACAAAGTCATCATCCGGCAGCCCGCCGAACGCCTTGACGATGGCCGAGAATCCGGCGGTCAGGTCCTGGCCAGTGCGGGAGAGCAGACGAACGCGTTCACCGTCGCGATAGGCAACGGCGCGTATGCCGTCGTACTTCTCCTCGTAGACCAGCTCTGGTCCGGTGACCAGCTCCTTCGAGAGCGATGCGAGCATCGGCGGGATCGGCGATCTCACGAGCGGGTCGAAGCGGAAGAGGGCTTGCGCGGCGCAGGGTCGCCGGTCGCGGCTTTCTCGACATCACCTCCCTCATCGCGGGCGATCTCCGCTAGGAGTCGCCTGGTGCGCACCGACAGCGGACTTGTTTCGGTGATGTTGGTCTTGCTCGCGTGCTCATCGCGTCCCTTGATCAGAAGCCACTTGCGCGGTCCGGTACGGACGAGCGTCCAACGGCCCGTGAGCTTCTTGCCGTGCAGCACGAAGCGAAGCTCGCCTTTTCTCAGCGCCGCGGCCGGGTCGACATCGTCGATCATCTCGTAGGTGCCCTCGTCCCAGATCATCACGGTGCCGCCGCCGTACTCGCCCTCCGGGATGATGCCCTCGAATCCCGCGTACTCGAGCGGGTGATCCTCGACCTCCATCGCCAGGCGCCTCTGACTCGGGTCGAACGACGGCCCCTTCGGCACGGCCCACGACGGCATTGCGTCGCCGATCTCGAGCCGGAAGTCGTAATGGAGCGCCGTCGCGCGGTGCTTCTGGATCACGAAGCTCCGGCGCGTCGCTGAACGCGCGCGCACTGGCGCCGGCTCTGGCGTGCGCGTGAAATCGCGCTTTCGCTTGTACTCGGCGAGGCCGCCGCGTGGAGCCTGCATCTTCTTTGTCGTCTTTGTCGCCTTGGTCGCCGCGATCCGTCATCTCCTTCGGCGCTGTCGCTTCGCGTTCGGTCCTTCGACAGATGATGTCCCGCGACCTCGTCTTTGTTCTGCGGCTCGTGCACGGGCGCAGCCAGTTCCGCTCATGCTTCTTTTTGGGGGGGGCGAACGTATGTTCTATACTGACACACACACACGATGGGGAACGGCGTGATCTACCGCGAGATCAGGGTGAAGAGCGCCCTCACGCGCGTGCAGGGCATGCCGTTCGGCTGGAGTCTGAATCCGTATACCGGCTGCGAGCGGGCCTGCACCTACTGCTACGCGCGCGACTATCACGCCCGCCGCGGGCGCGACACCGGTGCCGGATTCGATCGCGAGATCGATGTGAAGATCAACTTTCCCGAGCTGCTCGCGCGCGAGCTGCGTGGTCTGAGGAAACGCGAGACGGTCGCCCTGGGAACCGCCACCGATCCATACCAGCAGTGCGAGGGCGGTTACCGCATCACGCGGCGAACGCTCGAGGCGCTGGTCGCCTCTCCGCTGCCGCTCGTCGTCATCACCAAGGGTTCGATGGTGGTGCGCGACATCGATCTGCTGCGTCGGCTCGACGCGAAGGTCTGCATGAGCATCGGCACGGTGTCTGAAGACGTTGCGCGCACTTCGGAGCCCCACGCCTCGCCACCGAAAGCGCGGCTCGAAGCGGTGCGGCGTCTTGTGTCGGCCGGCATCGACGCGGGCGTGCTCGCAGCGCCGATCCTCCCGGGCCTCAGCGATTCAGACGCCTCTCTCGACGCGGTGGCTGCGGCGGCGGCCAGATCAGGAGCGACCTTCTTCTCGACGAGACCGCTCAAGCTCGACCCAGCTGTGAAACCTCACTACTTCGCGTTTCTGGCCGAGCACTTTCCGGCGCTTCTGCACGCGGCCGAAGCACGCTTCGCCGACCGCGTGAATCCGGAGCGAAGCTACGCCGACGCGCTCGAAGAGCGCGCGCGGCGCGTGCGCTCCCGCTACGAGTTCAAAGAGCGACCGTTCCGAAGACCCGCGGACCCCGCGCGACCGTCGCAGCTCCGACTGTCGATCTAGCCCGCTGCGAAGAGGTCGCTCACCCGCACCGCGCGCGCTAGGGCATCGTGTGCGCGCCGAACGTCATCGACGTCGATCGGCGGCACTGTCGCGCGACGCATCCCGCTGGTCTCCAGAACGACCATCGATTCCGCGCTGCAGGTCGGGCAGGCCACGACCACGATGCAGCGGCGCGTGGTCCACTCGACCTGGCGCATGAGCCCACCCGCTAGGCCGCGCTGACAGCTCGGACAGGAGAGCTTGGTGAGGCGCTCGGTATCGACGAGTGACCAGTCCATGAGCGACGTGAAAGCAGGCGGCGTGCCAGCCTGCTTACCCGACGAGCGCGCAACGCCGGCCACGACCTAGCCTACCCAACAATGCGTGAGCTCGCGAAGATCTTCGTCGCGGTCGGCACGCAGTCGGTGGGCGGCGGGGCGAGCACGCTGTTCCTCCTGCGTCGCTTCCTCGTCGAGCGACGGCGGCTCGTCAGCGAGCGCGAGTTCAACGAGGCGTGGGCGCTCTGCCAGCTGAGCCCCGGGATCCACCTCG
>JANMSU010000208.1:0-3726 GCA_031389835.1 Chloroflexota bacterium | reverse complement strand
CCACGCAAGGGCGCGATGTACCTCCTGCAGGCGTACGCCAAGCTGAAGCCGAAGTACCCGGACACGCGGCTGATCATCTGTAACTGGGGACCGCAGCTCGGAAAGCTACGACGCTTCGTCCAGGCGAACCGCCTTCAGGACGTGCTGTTCGCCGGCCGGGTCGACGACATCGACAAGGCGCGCTTCTATAAGACCGCTGACATCTTCTGCGCGCCCTCCACCGGCCAGGAGTCATTCGGGATCGTGCTCCTCGAGGCCATGGCCGCCAGGCTCCCGGTGGTCGCCAGCGACATCCACGGGTACAAGCGTGTCGTACAGCGAAATGTTTCGGGCCTCCTGGTCGAGCCGCGCGATCCGGACGCGATCGCCGCCGCGCTCGAGCGGCTCATCCGCGACCCTGACCTGCGCGTACGACTGGGCGAGGCCGGCTCGCGCCGCGCGCCCGAATTCGACTGGTCGCATGTGACGGCACAGCTCGTGGGGGTCTATGACGAAGTGATCCAGCGGCGCCGATCGGCGGTAGCGGTCTCCTAGAGCCAGGGTATCGCTCTGCGGTACCTTCGTCTCGCTACGCAGTACATTCCGCCTTCAAGGGGGTGGTCGCAGTGCTTCGATCACGCATCGCGCCCGTGCTCGTCCTCGCGCTCGTCCTTTCCGCCTGTGGGCAGCAGCCTGGACCGGCCGCGTCACCCGCGGCACCCAGTGGGACGGCTGCGGCCGGCGAAACGCCGAAGCTGGGAGGCGAGCTCATCTACATCGTCAGCGCCGAGGCGCCGACGTTCGACGGCCATCAATCGACGACGTTCGCGACCCTGATGCCGATCTCGCCGTTCTACAGCCTGCTGTACCGCCTTGATCCGGCCGACAACGTCAACAAGATCATCCCGGACGTCGCCGACGGTATGCCACAGATCTCCACCGACAAACTGACGTGGACTATCAAGGTGCGGGGTGATGTGACGTTCCATGACGGGACGAAGATGACGAGCGCAGACGTCAAGGCCACGTACGACAAGATCGTCAAGCCCTCGACGGGCGTGACGAGCCCGCGTGCCGCGGCCTACGCGGAGGTCGATTCGATCACCGCGCCAGATGCGACGACCGTGGTCTTCAAGCTCAAGTACGCGACGGCGTCATTCCTCGCGAGCCTTGCGTCTCCGTGGAACTACATCTACAGCGCCGCGAAGCTGACGGCCGACCCGAAGTTTTACGAGAAGAACATCATGGGAACCGGCCCGTTCACCTACGTGGAGTACCAGCGAGGCTCGCACTGGGCCGGAAAGAAGAACCCGAACTACTTCATCAAAGGCAAGCCGTACCTCGACAGCTACAAGGCCATCATCATCACCGACCCCGCCAGGCAGACCTCCGCGATCCAGAGCAAGCAGGCCATGATCGAATTCCGCGGCTTCACGCCGCAGCAGCGCGACACACTTTCGCGGGCCCTGCCGAACGAGCTCGCGATCCAGGAATCGCCGTGGGTCTGCGTGAACTACGTGGTGTTCAACACGACCAAGAAGCCGTTCGACGACGAGCGTGTCCGCCGCGCGCTGACGATGGCCGTCGACCGCTGGAAGGGCGGCGAGGCGCTATCGAGGCAGACCATCGTGAAGGACGTTGGCGGCCTGATGCGGCCGAAGGGTCCGTTCGCGATGTCCGACGCCGACCTCGAGAAGATCCCGGGATTCGCCCGTGACAACGCGAAGGCGGTCGAGGACGCGAAGAAGCTCCTCTCGGATGCCGGAGTATCCAACCTCACGTTCAACTTCCACAACCGCAACGTCCCGACGCCGTACGAGCCCGTCGCGATCTTCCTCATCAACGAGTGGAAGAAGATCGGCGTGACGGCGAACCACACCGTCAAGGAGACGGCCGCGTACCAGGCCGACCTTCGCAACAAGGCCTTCGACGTCGGCCTGTCCTTCAACTGCGATTTCTTCGACGAGCCGAACCTGCAGCTCGCGAAGTTCGTGTCCGTGAGCAAGGTGGGCGCGGCGTTCAACGAGTCGCACTACGACGACCCGAAGCTCGACGGGATGATCGAGGCACAGAGTCGCGAGACCGATCCCGCCAAGCGCAACGCCCTCGTCGCGGAGATCGAGCGCTACGCCATGGGCGAGAAGGCCTGGATGTTCCCGGTGATCTGGTGGTACCGGATCATCCCGTACCTCAGCAAGGTGCGAGGCTACCGCGTGGGCTCGAACCACTACACGACGATGGACATGGCCAACATCTGGATAGCTGACAAGTAGCTGACTAGGCTCTGATGATGGAGAGCCGGCCGAGGCGTAAGCAGACGTGACCGCCTACGTCATCGGCCGGCTCCTTCTTATGATCCCGACCCTTCTCGGGGTCGCCAGCCTGACGTTCATCATCATGCGGGTCGTTCCCGGCGACGTCGTCGCGCTGCGGTACTCGCAGTCCGGGTCAGCTCCGCAGGAGGTCATCGACCGGGAGCGAGCGCTGCTCGGCCTCGACCGGCCGATGCACGAGCAGTACCTCGACTTCATGACCGGCATGCTCCGCCTCGACTTCGGCCGGTCGCTGTGGACCGATCAGCCCGTGGCGGCCGAGATCGGCTCGCGTCTGGGCATCAGTCTCGAGCTTGCGGTGATCGCGGCGCTCATCGCGACGGCGCTGGCCGTTCCGCTTGGCGTGATCGCCGCGGTGAAACAGGACACCTGGGTCGACTACGTCATTCGCGTGTTCAGCATCGGCGGCCTTGCCATGCCGTCGTTCTGGCTCGGGATCATGATGATCCTCTTCCTCGTCGTGGTGTTCCGATGGGCACCGCCGCTCATCTTCCGGCCGATATGGGAGGACCCCGTCGCGAACCTGGGCCAGCTCATCTGGCCGGCGCTCGCGGTCGGTTACCGCTATTCGGCCGTCGCGACGCGGATGACGCGTTCCTCGGTGCTCGAGGTGTTGCGCGAGGACTACGTACGGACCGCGCGAGCCAAGGGCCTGCGCGAGACGCTCGTGATCGTCCGGCACGCCCTGCGCAATTCGCTCCTACCGGTCATCACGGTCATCAGTCTCGAGTTCGCGTTCCTGTTCGGAGGGCTCGTGGTCACGGAACAGGTCTTCAACGTGAACGGACTCGGCAAGCTCATCGTCGACGCCGTCGCCCACCGTGACTACCCGCTCGTGCAGGCGCTGGTCCTCATCTTCTCGTTCGTGTTCGTGTTCGTGAACTTCATCGTCGATCTCCTCTACGGCGTGCTCGACCCGCGGATCCGGTACACGTGAACGTCACGACGGTCTCGCGTGACGCCGAGGAGCGCGCGCGCCGACGCTATCTGGAGGACCAGGGCTGGCCACGTTTCCGGCGCGCTGTCGGGCACTTCATGCGGCGCCGGCCGCTGGGCGCGATCGGCGCCGTGATCATCGTCGTGATGATCTTCGCAGCGGCGTTCGCCGACATCGTGGCGCCATACGGTCCGGATGAGGGTGTGTTCACCGGACTTCCGACGGCCCCGAGCCTCGAGCACCTGCTCGGCACCGATCCGTTCGGAAGAGACGTCTTCTCGCGCCTTCTGTACGGGGCGCGTACGGCACTGCTCGTTGGATTCGTATCGTCGCTCGTCGGCTCCACGTTCGGTCTGGTGCTGGGCGTGATGGGCGCCTACTTCGGTGGAAAGATCGACGAGATCATCCAGCGCTTCATGGACGTGCTCATCTCATTCCCGCTCATCGTCATCGCCATCGCGGTCGTCGCCGCGCTCG
>JANMSU010000156.1:0-4874 GCA_031389835.1 Chloroflexota bacterium | reverse complement strand
GGCGGGAACGTCGAGTTCGTGACGCGGCCGTCCTATCCCGCGCTGTCGTTCCTTTTGATCACACCGTTCGTCGCGCTCGGTTGGGACACGAATCGGCTCTATGTGCTGTGCCTCATCGCCGCGATGGCCCTCGTCGTCCTGCGTACGCCGACGGGCCTTCGGCCGTTCATGCTCACCGCCGTCCTTGGCGCGGCGTCGCTCGCGGCGTTCACGGTCAGCGGGAGCGCCGACCTCCTGTACGTGTTGCCGCTCGCCGCCGCCTGGCTGTGGCGGGAGCGACGCTGGAGCGCGCTCGCATACGGGATCGCGGCCGCGACGAAGCAGCTGGCTTGGTTCTTCGCGCCGTTCTATCTCATCGCGGTCGTCACGATGCACGGCTGGCGCGAAGGCGTGCGGCGCGCGGCGATCGCGGCCGGCGTCTTCGCCGTGACGAACCTGCCGTTCATCCTGTGGCATCCGGCGGACTGGTTCGAAGGCGTGACGACGCCGCTGTCCGACCCGATGTTCCCGCGCGGCGCGGGCATCATCTTCCTCGGGACGAACGGCGGACTTCCGCTGCTGCCCGCGACCGCGTACCTGGCGCTCGAGGGGGTGTGTGCGGTCGTGTGTCTCGTGGTGGCATGGCGCTCGCGCCGCACGAGCCCCGAGCTGGGCGTGGTGCTCGCGCTCATACCGCTCTTCTTCGCCTGGCGGAGCCTCTTCTCGTACTTCTTCCTCGTCCCGCTCTTCGCCGCGGTCGCCGTGGCGCGCATGCCGCTGGGCGATCTCACACCGGAGCGCGCGCGGGCGGCCGGAGCGCTGACGCTCTTCGCTCTCCCTGCGCGTCGTCTGGCTCTCGTCGCGCGGCGAGGCCGAGCCGCCTGATGCCACCGGCGCTCATCCCACTGGCCCTGGTGGCACTCGGAGTTCCGGCCGCGCTCCGTGCCACGCTCGGGCGGCCACGCTCCCTGGGTGCGGCGTGGATCCTTGCCGCCGCAGGTGTCGCGCTTGCTCAAGCGGTCGGCGAGATCTCGGGCCTGCGCATCGGCGTGCTAGGAGACGCTCAATTGCTTCTTGCAGCGGTGGCGGCGCTGATCGCAGCGTTCGCAGTAAGTGTCGCGGAGCCACGAAGCAGGAGTTAGGGTCATAGGAGAACGAAAGAAAGAAATAGGGGAGACACGCCATGGGATTCCTCATCGGGCTGCTCGCGGGTGCGATCGTCGCACTTCTGTACGCGCCGAAGACCGGCGACGTGACGCGCGAAGAGCTGCGCGTTCGTAGCGACGACCTGAAGCGACGAGGGGACGAGCTGCAGAAGGTCGCGAACGACCTCTCTCAGCAGGCCCAGGTCAAGGGCAAGGAGCTCGTCGACGAAGCCAAGCGCCAGTGGGACCGCTCCGGCGTCGGTCAGCGCACGAACGACACTCTCGGACGCACGGGCGAGACGGCCGGCCGCACCGGCGAGACCGCCCGTCGGACCAGCGAAGGTGGTCCGACCGGCAAGTCCTGACCGTTAGACTTCTACCTAGGGCAGGGGAACGCGGGGAGCTGACCGTGTGGTCGCCCCGCGTTTTTCATTTCTTGGAGGTCCGAAGGTCGAATCTGCGGAAATCCGCGAGAAGTTCATAAAGTTCTTCGAAGAGAAGAACCATACCCGCATGCCCAGCTGGCCTCTGATCCTGAAAGACGATCCAAGCGTCCTCTTTACCAGCGCCGGGATGCAGCCCCTCGTGCCCTACTTCCTCGGCAAGAAACAGCCGCCGGCCAAACGGATCGTCGCGGTCCAGAAGGTCTTCCGCGCCACGGACATCGACGAGGTCGGCCGGGACGGCTACCACCAGACCTTCTTCGAGATGCTCGGCAACTTTGGGATCGGCGATTACTGGAAGAAGGAGGCGATCGAGTGGGGCTGGGAGCTGCTCACCAGGGTGTTCGGCTTCGATGGCACCAAGCTCGTCGCAACCGTGCACACCAGCGACGCCGAGGCCTACGAGATCTGGACCAAGACGCTTGCTCTGCTGCCGCCGGAGAAGATGTTCCGCCTCGGTGACGCGGAGAACACGTGGGCGCTCGGGCCGACCGGCCTGTACGGCTATGACAGCGAGGTCTTCATCGACAAAGGCCCGCAGCCCGGCGTGCCGCAGCACGACTGCAACCCCGGCGAGAACTGCGGCCGCTATCTCGAGATCTGGAACTACGTGTTCCAGGAGTTCGATCGAAGGGCCGACGGGACGCTCGTGCCGCTCGCGAAGCGGAACATCGACACGGGTGCCGGTCTCGAGCGCCTGACGCAGGTGCTTCAGGGCGTCCCCGGCGACGTCTACCGGACCGATCTGTTCCAGCCGACCGTGAAGAAGATCGAGGCGATGTCGGGCAAGAAGTACGGCACCGACCCCGAGACCGACGTCTCGATCCGCATCGTCGCCGAGCACTCGCGAGCGGCGACGTTCCTCATCGCCGACGGGGTCGTGCCGTCCAACGAGTTCCGCGGCTACGTGCTCCGCCGGCTCATCCGCCGCGCGGCGCTGCATGGACGGCGCCTTGGCCTGAAGACCGGCGTCCTCGCGACCCTCGGCACCGAGGTCGTGAAGACGATGCAGAAGCATTACCACGAGCTCACCAAGGCGCGCGATCGCATCACGCAGGTGATCGCCGACGAAGAGGACAAATTCGAAAAGACGCTGGCGAACGGTCTGGCGATGCTCAACGAGGCCATCGCTCGCGCGAAGGCCGAAGACCAGAAATGGATCGACCGGGACACCGCCTTCCGGCTCTCCGACACGTACGGCTTTCCGCTCGAGATGACCAAGGAGATCGCCGAGGCCGCCGGCCTCGCCGTGGACGAGCGTGGGTTCAGTGAGCTCCTCGAGGGACAGCGCAGCCGCAGCCGCGCGACGGCGAAGTTCACACAGGACGCGATGCGCTTCGGTCAGTTCTACTCGGGGCTGCGTGAAACGCAGGGTCTGCGCAGCGAATTCACGGGATACGACGAGCTCGCGAACGACGCGCATGTCGTGTCGCTCGTGGTCGGGGGCTCGCGCGTGGAGATGGCGCACGAGGGCGCGGACGTCGAGATCGTCCTCGATCGCACTCCTTTCTATCCCGAGGGCGGTGGACAGGTCGGCGACCGCGGAACGATCACGACGGACGAGGGGCGCGCCATGGTCGCCGACACGCAGACCGCGGCGCCCGGCGTCATCGTGATGAGCGCGAAGGTCGTCGACGGCGTTCTGCGCCTGTCGGCGCGCGCGCGCGCGGCCGTCGACGAAGAGCTCCGCCGCGACACGATGCGCAACCACACCGGGACGCATCTCTTACATGCGACGCTGCGCAATCTGTTCGGCGAGGACGTGCACCAGGCCGGGTCGCTCGTGCACGCGCCGAATCTGCGGTTCGACTTCACCTTCGGCCGGGCGCTCACGCCGCAGGAGCTGCAACACGTCGAGGACGAGGTGAACCGCGCGATCCTCGACAACGCCAGCGTGCACGCTCGCGTGATGCCGCTCAGCGACGCGCTCGCGTCCGGCGCGATGGCGCTGTTCGGCGAGAAGTACGACGACCAGGTCCGCGTCATCGAAGCCGGGCCGAGTCGCGAGCTCTGTGGTGGGACGCACTGTCACTGCACCGGCGATATCGGGCCGTTCCTGATCACCAAAGAAGAAAGCATCGGTGCGGGCATCCGCCGAGTGGAGGCGGTGACCGGCGTCGGCGCCCTGCGCGAGATGCGCGACGTTCGCGACCGTCTGTCGCGCGCGGCGGCGGCGCTCCGCGTCCCTCCGGCGCGTGTGCCGGAGGGCGTCGCACAGTTGATCGAGTCGCGCGAGCGTCTCGAGAAGGATCTCGCCGCGCTTCAGCGCAGCGGACTGGATGCCGAGGCGTCCAAGCTGGTGAACGGAGCGGAGGTGCTCGGCGGCGCGAAGCTGGTCGCGGCCGACATCGGCGACGGGGATGTCAATCACCTGCGCGCCCTGTCCGATCGGATCCGCGCGACGATCGGGTCGGGTGCCGTGGTGCTCGGCGCGCGGCGGAACGGCCAGCCCGCGTTCGTTGTCTCCATCACCAAGGACCTCGCTTCGTCGCTCGATGCGAACAAGCTCGTGAAGGAGGTGGCTCCGATATTCGGCGGACAGGGCGGTGGCCGCGCCGACAACGCGACAGCCGGCGGAGGCGAGCCCGAAAAGCTCCCAGAGGCCATCGAAAAGGCACGACTTGCGGTGCGCGAGCGTTTGAATGGGGGACGTGACCGCGGCTAGCGCGCGCGACACCCGCACGGTCGGACCGAGAGGCCCGCTGGTCGCAGGCGTGGAGCTCTCCGCCGGCATTGCGCGGGTCATCGTCGCGACACGGGAGAACTCGCGGCTGCGCATCACCGGCCGAGGCGAGGCGGGTCTGGCGGAAGGTGCCGTGACCGGCGGGCTGGTCGTCGACCGCGACTCCGTCGCTGCCGCGCTCGCCACGGCGTTCGGCGCTGCCGAGCGCGGGCAGCGGTCGGAGCGCTCGATCGTGGCCATCGATGGTGACGACGTGCGCACGTACCACCTGTCGACTTCGTTCGAGCGCGAGTCGTCAGCGGCGCCCGTCGCCGCGAATGAGATCTCGCGTGCCACGCGCGAAGCCACGGCCGTCACCGCGAAGACCGCGGCCGCCAATGCCGAGGAGGACCCTGCGCTACGCGGCGTCCCGACCGCGCGGCTGCATGAGGACGTTGCGTCACTTTCGCTCGACGGCCGCCATCTCGCGAGCCTCGTCGGCCAGCGGGGTGGCCTCGTCGAGGTTTGGAGCGACGTCAGCGTCGCGCCGCTCGTACTTTCCGGAGCCGCGCTGGCCTCGCTCGAGACGGTGCACCGCCGCGGCGCCGTCGTGCCCGGCGTGTACGCGCTGGGTCGGTTGCTGAC
>JANMSU010000125.1:0-2291 GCA_031389835.1 Chloroflexota bacterium | reverse complement strand
GACGCGCCAGAGATCACGCAGTGGGTCTGGCAGGTTGGTAGCGCGATCAGCGCACCATGACTGTCGCTATCAGCCCCCGAGGACCGTGCCCTCCGCGACCTCGCAGATGCCGGGGCCGGACACCGCCTGCTGCGACCGCGTGCGTTCGGCGTCGAGCGCCGCGACGACCTCCGGATGCGCATCGTGCATGCAACATCGACAGGACGCGTACCAGCGACGAAGACCCTCGTCGATGATCAGTACGCCGCCCGCAGGCGCGGGGGCCGGCCGGGTCGCGTCGGCCTTGGCGATCCATTTCGCCGGATCCGCCGCGAAGTCTTTCAGGCAGCGCTTCGTGCAGAACGCGTACGTTCGGCCCTCGAGTTCCAGCGTGAGGCCTTTGGCCGACGCTTCGGCAACATTGACCGTCATGTCGCAAACCGGATCGATGACGCGCTCGGGCGCCGACTCGCTCATGCGCTGATCGTAGCAATCGCGCTGCCCTGACAAGTTGACCAGCGACGAAGGCAAGGAGTAGGTTCCGAGAGTCCCTCGGAGGGACTCGGGAGGTTTGGGATGGTGCTTCAGCGAATGATCCGACCCGGCGCAGCGGCGCTCGCCGCGATGATCGTCGTGGCCGCCTGCGGCGCGCAGCCCAGCGGGCCGGCGGCTACGCCGGCCGGTACGGCGGCGGGGACGGCGAAGGTCGAGCTCGCGGCGACGCAGGAACTCTCCGTCGCGTATGGGGCCGACGGCTACCGCAACGACGACCGGCGCACGAACATCGGGATGTACCCGCTCAACGCCAACATCTTCGACACGCTCGTCACGCTCTCGCCGGACTACCAGGTGATGCCGGGCCTTGCCACGAAGTGGGAATTTCGAGCGCCCAATACCTATCGCTTCACGCTGCGGTCAGGCGTGAAGTTCCACGACGGCACGACCTTTACGTCCAAGGACGTGGTCTGGTCGCTCCAGCGGATCGCCAAGCAAGGCGGGGGCACCGTCGGCGTGAACGACAAGTCGGCGGTGGCCGTTGACGACCTCACGGTCGATGTCACGCCGAAGGCCCAGAACCTGCGCGCGCTCCAGCAACTCGTGCACCCGAGCTGGAGCATTGCCAAGGCCGAATCTGACACGCTAAAGGCCATGGGCACCGGCCCCTTCAAGCTCGTTGAGTACGTCAAGGACCAGCGGATCGTGGTCAGTGCGAACGACGACTACTGGGGCGGCAAGCCGACGCTGCGGAAGATCACCTTCCGCTTCATCCCCGACGCGAACACGCGCGTCCTCGCACTGCAGGCCGGCGAGGTCCAGATCAGCGACATTCCGAAGGAGTCGGCGAAGACGCTGACCGGCGACTTCAGCGTCAGCCGTTCCAAGGTGGGCGCGTACGAGGCGATGTACATCAACATCCACGGCAAACAGGGCTACGACCTCGGCAAGGATCCCGCGATCCGCCAGGCGATCGCGTACGCGATCGACAAGAAGGTCGTGGTCGAGAGCGTCTGGCAGGGCAACGCCGAGATCAGCCAGACGATGATCCCGTCAGGGATCCTGGGCTCGGAGGCCGGCCGCATCACCGGCACCAACCGGGACGTGGCCAAAGCGAGGAAGCTCCTCGACGATGCCGGCTGGAAGGCGGGAGCCGACGGTATCCGCGAGAAGGGCGGGCGCAAGCTCTCGCTCACGATGGTCGTGGGCTTTCCGAACGCGGATGTGCACAAGCCGATGCCCGAGTTCGCGCAGGCCCAGTTCAAGGAGATCGGCATCGACGTGAAGATCGTCATCACGCCCGACACGGCGAGCTACGAGAAGCGGCTCGCGACGGGCGAGGGCGACATCTGGGTCGAGGCCGGGAGTCAGAACGACGCGAACCCGTGCTTCCTCCCGGACCTGCTCTTCGCGAGCCCGGTCCCCGGGGGCGACGAGGAATCCAACATGTACGGCAACTCGTTCGCACCGGGCGCGACCTTCGATGCGGCGATCAAGCGGTGCCGGGAAGCCACTTCGACCGCGGACGTCCAGAAGGCGGCGACTGACGCCATGAAGCTGCTCGTTGATGACCAGTTCGTCGTCGTTCCGCTGGCCGGAACATATCGCATCCACGGCATCAACAAGAAGGTCCTCGACTTCGTGGTGCACCAGGCCGGCGTTCACCAGCGCTGGGAGACCGTGAAGCTCTCGAAATAGGCAAACCTCTTCCACGTCTACGATGGGTCACCGGCCGCGTGCCGGTGACCCATCGGGCTCTCTGGCGAGGTGAGCTAAATGCTGCGCTACATCGCCCGGCGCCTGGCGTACCTGGTCCC
>JANMSU010000116.1:0-2039 GCA_031389835.1 Chloroflexota bacterium | reverse complement strand
TGAGGCCAGGTCCGCGGACGTGGTGGTCGTCGGCGTGGCCGACATCGGCATCAACGTCGACCAGCTGAAACTGGTGTCACGTCTTGCGGCCGCGAAGCCGACGGTGCTCGTTTCGCTGCGCGGGCCGTACGACGTTGGCATCGCGCCGAACGTCGCAGCCAGCGTGTCGGCGTACGACGGTAGGGTGCCGACGCTGCGCGCGCTGACCGAGGTCCTGACCGGTGCGCGCAAGCCCGTGGGGTCATTGCCGGTGGCAGTCAGCGCGCGCTACCCGATCGGCACCGGTCTGCGCGACTTCACTTGAGCGAGCTCGCGGCGCCCGCGCGGCCTGTCGTCGCGACCGCGATCGGTTCGCTCTACACGGCGTGCGTCGTGCGTGTGGAGCGCGGCGGCGCGGTCGACCAGTTCGCCGTCGGGTCGCTGTGCCCCGATCCGCGCGCGGGTCCGGACGCTCCGTGCACCGTCGATGCGCTCTTCGACCTCGCATCGCTGACGAAGCTCGCCACGACCGCACTGGTCCTGTCATTCGTCAAGGACAAGGTCATCACCCTCGAGACTCCCTTCAGCGAGCTCGTCCCCGACTTCCGCGGTGGCCGGAAGGACGACGTCACGCTGAAGCACGTGCTGACACACACCGCCGGTCTCAAGTGGTGGCTCCCGCTATGGAAGGAGACGCAGTCCCGGGAGGAGGCGTTCTGGCGCGCCGCGCAAGAGCCGCTCGCCCAGGACCTCGGCACGTTCACGTACAGCGACCTCGGCTACATCATGTTCAGCCAGGCGCTCGCCACCATCGGTGGCGCGCCGTTCGGGGAGCTGATGCGCGAGCGGGTCCTCGGGCCCGTCGACGCACTCGACGCGGACTTCGGCCCACGCCTCTCCGAGCGCTGTGTCGCAACGGAGGAGGACACCGAGTGGCGGATGCGACGCCTCCGCGGCGAGGTCCACGACGAGAACGCTTTCGCGTTCACGGGCACGTCGGGACACGCGGGCCTCTTCGGGACCGCCGCCGACGTGTCCGCGTTGGGGCGGATCTTCCGCGACGGCGCCGTTATCGGCAACGATCTCGCGGCGCTCGCTCGTACGGAACACGTGAAGCAGGGCGCCGTGCGGCGCGGGATTGGCCTCGCGTTGCGCGCCTCCGACGGGCCGATGGTCGGGCGTCACATGAGCGTCGACACCTACGGGCACACCGGCTTCACCGGGACGTCGGTCTGGATCGATCCGCAGCTCGACCTTACCGTCGTCCTGCTCACGAACCGCGTCTATTTCGGTCGGGGGAACGACGACGAGATGTACCGCTTCCGCATCGCGGTGCACGAAGCCGTATCGGCGCCGTTCGCGTGACAATCGACCGATGATCGCCGTCGGAATGATGTCCGGCACGTCCGGAGACGGGATGAACTTGGCCGCGATCGAGATCGAGCCCGGGCCGCGGCCGAAGGTGCGCGTCATCGCGACCGCGGAGCATCCGTATCCGTCAGCCATCCGTGACGCGGTGCTGCGGGCAGGGGCGGACGTGCCGTTCGCGCTGTCCGACATCGCGCGACTGCATGCCGCACTCGGTGACGCCTACGCGGCGGCGGTCTCCGACTTCATCGCGGGTCTGCCGGCGCGCCCGGACGTCATCGCGCTGCACGGGAAGACGGTCGCGCACCTCCCCGCGGAGCACACGACCCTGCAGCTCGGTGACGCATCCCGAGTGGCGCTCGCGACCGGGGTGCCGACGGTGGACGACTTCCGCAGCGCCGACATGGCCGCGGGTGGCGAAGGCGCGCCGCTCGTCCCATTCGGTGATCACGTCCTCTTCGCCGCGCACGCGCCGATCGCGGTGCTCAATCTCGGCGGCATCGCGAACCTCACCCTCATCCCGACAGCGTCCAGCGACGACGTGATCGCGTTCGACACGGGACCGGCCAACATGCCGAGCGACGCGATCATCGCGCCGTCGGGCGAGTCCTTCGACCGCGATGGCCGCCGCGCGCGAGCCGGCCGCGTCAATGAGGACGCGCTTGCGGAAGCGCTGGCGCACCCGTACTTCG
>JANMSU010000061.1:0-2088 GCA_031389835.1 Chloroflexota bacterium | reverse complement strand
TCGGAAAGGCCGACGAGGTCCCCGAGGCGATCAAGAAGGGCATCGAGGACGCGAAGAAGCACCTCATCCTCGTGCCTCTCGTCGATCGCACGATCCCGCACCCGATAACCGCGGACTTTGGCGCGGCAAAGGTGCTCCTGCGCCCGGCGTCGAAGGGCACCGGTGTCATCGCCGGCGGTTCGGTGCGCGCGGTCGTCGAGTCGGCGGGCATCAGCGACATCCTGTCCAAGTCGCTCGGCAGCACGAACCCGGTCAACGTCGTCATGGCCGCGATGAAGGCGCTATCCGGCCTTCGCTCGGCTCAGCGCATCACGGAGATGCGTGGCGTCGACATCAGGCGGAACCGCGCGCAGCCCGCGGCCGAGCCGGTGACGCCGTGACGCGTCTGGTGATCCGGCAGCACCGCAGCTCGATCGGCGAGAAGATCGCCGCGCGCCGCACGCTCGAGGCGCTCGGCCTCCGGCGCACGGGCCAGACTGTCGAACAGTCCGACTCGGAATCAGTGCGCGGCATGCTGCGCCGCGTGGCGCATCTGGTCGAAGTGAGCGAAAGCGACGCGAAGCGGGAGAAGGCATGAGACAGCACGAGCTCCGCGCCCCGCAGGGCGCGCGAAAGGCCCGACGCCGCGTTGGCCGCGGGATCTCCTCCGGCCAGGGCAAGACCGCGGGTAAGGGCACGAAGGGTCAGCTGGCGCGAAGCGGTCCGGGCATCCCGGGCTGGTTCGAAGGTGGCCAGACCCCGATCCACATGCGCATCCCCAAGATGCGTGGCTTCAAGAACACGCGCTTTCGCGTCTCGTACGTCGGCGTCAACGTCGGTCGTCTCGGCGACTACGCCGTGGAAGGCAAGGTCACTCCGGAGACGCTGGCGGCGAAGGGACTCGTCCGGGCGAACGCGCGCGTGAAGATCCTTGCGGACGGCGATGTGAAAGACAGCTTCGAGGTGCACGCGCACGCCGTTTCCGCGGCGGCGCGGCAGAAGATCGAGTCCGCGGGCGGATCCATCGTGATCATCGGCGCCGCCTAGCCCCATGGGCATGTTCGCCGCGCTGGTAGAGGCGTTCCGCACCCCGGACCTGCGCAACAAGATCCTCTTCACCCTCGGGATGCTGGTGGTGTTCCGCTTCCTCGCGCACGTGCCGCTGCCCGGCGTTGATCAAGAGCAGCTGCAGCAGGTCATCAACTCGAGCCAGCTGCTGAACCTGCTCGACCTCTTCTCGGGTGGCGGCCTCGCGAAGCTGTCAGTCGTCGCGCTCGGCGTGAACCCCTACATCAACGCCTCGATCATCATGACCCTTCTCAATCAGACGATCCCCGCGCTCGAGCGCCTCTCAAAGGAGGGCGAGTACGGGCGCAACAAGATCAACCAGTACACGCGCATCCTCACCGTCCCGCTCGCGCTGCTGCAGGGCATCGGCGTCGCGGTCTTCATGCAGCGCTCGGGTGTGCTGTCGGCCTTCGGTCCGGAGGACCTCGGCCTCACGCTCGCGATCCTCGCGTCGCTGACCTCGGGCACGCTCATCCTGATGTGGCTCGGCGAGCTGATCAGCGAGCGCGGTATCGGCAACGGGATCAGCTTCATCATCTTCGCGGGGATCGTCGGTCGCATGCCGCAGACCATCCAGCAGACGCTCGACGTGCAGCAGAACTTCATCGCGCTCGCGTCGATCGTGATCATCGGGATCCTCGTGATCGCCGCGATCATCTTCATCCAGGAGGGCCAGCGTCGGATCCCCGTCCAGTACGCGAAACGAGTGCGCGGGACACGCATGTACTCCGGTGGAAGCACCCACATCCCACTGCGCGTGAACAGCGCCGGCGTCATCCCGATCATCTTCGCGATCTCGATCCTGCTGCTGCCCAGTCAGGTGGCGCAGTACTTCACGACGAGCGAGACCGAATGGGTGGCGAGTCTGTCGAACGGCATCGTCGGCGCGTTCGCAAACCCTGTCTTCTACAACAGCCTGTACTTCCTGCTGGTCGTCGCGTTCCCGTTCTTCTACACCGCCTTCACCTTCGTGCCCAATGACGTCGCCGACAACATCACGCGCTACGGCGGCTTCATCCCCGGCATCCGGCCGGGCCGGCC
>JANMSU010000052.1:0-1947 GCA_031389835.1 Chloroflexota bacterium | reverse complement strand
TGGAGCTGCGCGACGCTGGGATACCGCTCGGACTCTCGATCGGCATCGCGACCTTCCCGCGCCCGGCAGGCGACGCGAACGCGCTGGTCGAAGCCGCGGACAGTGCGATGTATCGCGCGAAGCAGGCCGGCGGCGGCATCCGCGTTTGGGAGCACGCGTTCGCGGATGGCCCGCGCGGCGCGATGCGACCGACGCGCGCGACGCTCCCGCCCGCCCCGTACCTCTCCGACCCCGCGCGTCTTGCGACCCGTGAGCTGCAGGCGCTCATTCCGGTCGCGCTCGCGCAGGAATTCAATGTCGCCGTCGTGGGTCACGAGGGCCAGGTCCTCACGATCGCGTTCCCGTCGCACAATCCCGCCGCCGTCGACACGATCTCGAAGGCGACCGGGTTCGCGGTCTATCCGGTCTTCAGCAACCCCTCGGATCTCGAAGCGACGCGGCGGAGGCTCGCGGCGGCGTAGAGCGGGCTTAGGTCGTCCCCGTCAGCTTCGGCCGCTGCTCTTCGCGCTGAACGCCGCCGTCGGCGCCGCGGAAGAGATAACCGACACCCGGCACGGTCTGGATGACGTCGCGCGCCTTGCCGTCCTGCGTGAGCTTGCGGCGAAGGCGGCTCACGTTGAGCTTCACGAGGTCGCCGCCGACGTCAGCGTCGTAACCCCACACGCCCTCGAGGATCTCCTCCTGCGTGAGGACGCGACCGGGGTTCGCCATGAAGTGTCGAAGGAGCTTGAACTCGGTCGGTGAGAGATGCACCGGCACGTCCGCGGTGGTCACCTCGTGCGTGGCCTCGTCGAGCACGAGATCGCCGGTGCGATACACGACGGGTGCAGGACGTCCGCGCGTGCGTACCGAACGCCGCAGGATCGCCTTGACGCGCGCGACGAGCTCCTTGGGTCGGAAGGGCTTGGTGATGTAGTCATCGGCTCCGAGCTGCAGACCGCGAAGGATGTCGCTCTCGTCCTGACGCGCCGAGAGCAGCAGGACTGAGACGTGCTCGTCGACATGGCGGATCCGTTCGAGGACCACGAAGCCGGTGAGCTTTGGAAGATTGATATCGAGAACGACGAGATCGGGACGCTCGCGGCCGACTGCGTCGACAGCGGATTCGCCGTCGTATGCTCTCACAACGTCGTAGCCCTCGCGGCGCAATGCGTAATCAAGCAGCTCCACCAGATCGCGGTCGTCGTCGACGACCAAGAGCTTCACTAGGCGTCTGCCTCCTCCGCGAGCTGTCGAGCTTTAGGGAGAGTGAAGTGTACCGAAGTGCCGCGTCCCACTTCGCTCTCGACGCGGATGTCGCCGCCGTGAGCGACGACGATCGCGCGGCAGATCGTGAGCCCGAGTCCGAGCCCGCCAGCCTGATCCCGGACCTCGCGCGAGCGGAAGAACCGCTGGAAGAGCCGCGGCTGCTCGTCCGCGGGGATCCCGGGGCCCTGGTCCTCGACGCTGACCTGCACGAAGCCGTCGCGGCCCGCGGTCGCGACCGTCACGGTCGTGTCCTCGGGCGCGTAACGGCTGGCGTTCGCGATGAGGTTGGCGAGGACCTGCGCGGTCCGGCGCGGGTCAGCCAGGACGCGATCGGAGTCCGGCCGCAGCCGCCTCTGGAGCGTCTGGTGCTTCGCGTCGAGAAGCGTCTGGGTGAAGTCCATCGCGTCCTGAAGGCAGCTCCGCACGCTCGCGGGATCGGCGCGAACCTGGAAGGTCCCCGCCTCGATGCTGCCGGCGTCGAGCAGGTTCTCGACGAGGTGCTCGAGGCGCAGCGCACTACGCCGGAGCGTCGACACCATGGTCACGAGCTGCGCCGGGGGCATGAGGAGCGCGTCGTCGACGAGCAGGTCGAGTGTCGCCGAGAGCGCCGCGATGGGGGTGCGCAGCTCGTGCGCCACCTGGAGGAGGAAGTCCTCCTTGAGGCGCAGCAGCTCCGCCTGTGCGGTGACGTCCCTGACG
>JANMSU010000023.1:0-4373 GCA_031389835.1 Chloroflexota bacterium | reverse complement strand
GGAAGTCGCGCACGTACTGCTTGTCATAAGAGGGGGGCGAGCCGCCTGGCTTGTACGTCGCCGCATCCCAGTAGCGCGACGAGTCGGGCGTGAGCGCCTCATCGATGAGCGTGAGCTTCCCGTCGTAAAAGCCGAACTCGAATTTCGTGTCGGCGAGGATCAGCCCGCGACCGAGCGCGTACGTGTGTGCCTTGCGGTACAGCTCGAGCGTGACTTCCTCGAGCTGCGTCGCGAGCTCGCTGCCGACCATCGACGACAGCTGCGCGCGCGAGATGTTCACGTCGTGCCCGCTCTCCGCTTTCGTCGCGGGAGTGAACATCGGCTCGTCCAACCGCTGCGACTCTTGGAGGTCCTTGGGCAGCGTTTCGCTCGCGACCGTTCCGAGCGCCTTGTACTCGGTCCACGCGGACCCCGAGATGTAGCCGCGCGCGACGCACTCCACGTCGATGCGCTCGCAGCGCTTCACGAGCACGGCGCGCCCATCGAGCTCGGGCACCTCGCGGAACACCGCGGGCAGGTCGTCGATGTCCGTCGAGACCAGATGGTTCGGGACGACGCGCTCCGTGCGATCGAACCAGAAGCTGGAGAGCTCGGTGAGCACGCGGCCCTTATCCGGTATCGGCGTGGGCAGGACGACGTCGAACGCCGAGAGCCGGTCGCTCGCGACGATGACCAGGCGGTCGCCACCGGCCTCGTAAACGTCGCGGACCTTGCCGCGCCGGAACAGCGTCGCGCCGGGGACCTCGCTCTGCATCAGCGTGCTCACTCGGGCAGCACTCCTTTTAACCGCTCACGCCAGGTGGTGGCGACGTCGCGCGCCACCTCGGCGGCGAGACCGCGGTAATCCTCGGGACTGTCCAGGATGCGCCGCTCCTCGGGCGAGAGCTTCGTGAGGTAATCGCGGAGCTCCGTGTCCTGCGCGACGACCTCCAGCAGCGAGCGCGATCCGCGCTCCGCCTCGAGCGTCAACCGGCGCACGGCCTCGTGCGCGTCGGGGTGGCCGTACTTCGCGAGCAGCACGTAGAGCGGCTCCGCGACGATCGCGCCGCGCGACATGGCGAGGTTCGCCTTGAGGCGATCGCGGTCCACGCGGATGCCCTCCAGCGAACCGGCCATGCGCCCCGCGGCGTATGCGGTCGACGCGATGATCTCGCCGAGGAAGCGCTGCGACGCGGAGTTCGTGAGATCGCGCTGGTGCTCGCTGATCTGGTCGAGGTAGGTCGTGATGACCCGCGGCGCCATCGCCTTCCAGATCGACTTCACGTTCTCGAACGACACCGGGTTGCGCTTGTGCGGCATCGTCGACGAGCCCACCTGCTCGGCCCCGAACGATTCCGCGACCTCTCCGATCTCGGTGCGCTGGAGCTGGCGCATGTCGTCGGCGAGATTCGCCATGACGCCGAGCGCTGTGACGCAGGCGTGGGCAAGGTCGGTCCACCCCTCGGGCTCGACGATCTGTGTGGAGCTCGACCGGGGATGAAGGCCAAGCGACGCGAGGAAACGCTTCTCGAGTGTCCGCGCGTCGGCCGTCAAGAGGCCCATCGCGCTGTATGCGCCGACCGCGCCGGAAAGCTTGCCCGGGAGACGCCGCGCCACCGAGCGCAGCATCTCGATGCGATCGCCAAGCCGCGAGACGTACTCCGCCATCGCGAAGCCGAACGTGATCGGCTCGGCGTGCCGGCCGTGGGTGCGGCCGATCTGCGGCGTGTCGGCCTCCGCCTCCGCGATGGATATGCAGCGCGCGACGAGCGCGCCCATAGCCGGCACGACGACGCGCTCGATACACTCGCGATAGCGCAGCGCGTTCGCGGTGTCGACGATGTCGTACGACGTCGCGCCCAGATGCACGAAGCGCTTCGCGTCGTCGGGCACCTGCGCGCGGATCACATTCACGAGCGCGCGCACGTCGTGACGTGTCTTCGTCTCTTCCTCAGCGACTTCCTGCGGAAGGATCCGGTCCGCTGCGCGGGCGATCGCGTCGGCGGCAGCTCGGTCGCAGATACCGGCGTCGGCCATCGCCTGCGCGAGAGCGCCTTCGACGCGGGCCTGATAGCGGATGGTCGCCGCGGCGGAGAGGTATGGGTGGAGGGACTTGTACAGCGTCGCGTCGCCGCCATAGAAGCGGCTGTCGATCGGGGAGATCGTGTCGAAGCGGCTTTGGATCGTCATCTATCCATCGCAGGGGGAGAACCCCCTGCAACCCCCCTGTAGGGCCGTGCCTTCTTCATCGCCCTAACACTTTGGCGGCCATTTCTTTGCGCATCGTGCGCAGGCGGGCCGCGAGCTCGTCATCGCCGGTGGCGAGTATCTCGGCCGCGAGGATGCCGGCGTTCGCCGCGCCCGGCTCGCCGACCGCGACGGTCGCGACGGGAATCCCACGCGGCATTTGGACGGTGGAAAGGAGTGCGTCGAGGCCACCGGCGATCGCGTTCGGGGTGACGAGCGGCACGCCGATGACCGGCCTCGTCGTGTGCGCTGCGACCGCGCCCGCCAGATGGGCCGCACCGCCGGCGCCGCAGATGAACACCTTCACGCCGCTATCGGTCGCCTCGCGGACGTAGTCGCGCACAGCGTCGGGCGTGCGGTGCGCCGAGAGCACTCGCATCTCGCATTCGACCCCGAGGCCGCGCAGCGTCTCGACCGCCACCTTCATGACGGCCTCGTCCGACGTGGAGCCCATGAGAACGCTCACTGAACGCGTCATGCGACGGCAACCCCATCCCGCGCGATGTCCGAACGATAGAACTTGCCGGTGAACGTCACGCGCTCGGCACCCTGATACGCGCGATCGCGCGCCTCGGCGACGTTCGAACCGCTGGCGACGATGTGCATCACACGACCGCCCGTCGTGACGAAGCCGCCCGAGGGTGTCGCCGCGGTCGCTCCGTGGAAGCCATACACGCCGTCCGGCAGCTTATCGAGGCCCTCGATCCGGTCACCCGTGCGAGGCGCGCCCGGGTATCCCTCGGCGCAGAGAACGACATCGACGTACGCCCGCTGGCTCCAGCGCACGGGATTCGCGGCGACGTGCTCGCGGAGCCGGCCCTCGCCGAGCGCGACCATCAGCTTCGCGAAATCGCCGCCAATGCGAGGCAGCGTGACCTCCGCCTCGGGATCGCCGAAGCGCGCGTTGTACTCGAGCACCTTGTAGCCGCTCTTGGTGCGGATGAGTCCGGCGAAGATCACGCCCCGATAGGGCGTGCCGCGCGCGGCGAGCGCGCGCGCGATCGGCCTGATGAGCTCGTCCGCGACGCGCTGCGCGTCCTCATCCGGCAACACCGTGGTCGGCGACGACGCTCCCATGCCGCCGGTGTTCGGTCCCGTGTCACCGTCTCCGAGACGTTTGTGATCGCGCGCGGGCGGCAGCGCCACGACCGTCTCGCCGTCGACGAGCGCCTGTAGCGACGCCTCCTCGCCCTCGAGAACCTCTTCGAACACGACGCGCCCAGCGTTCGTCGGCGGAGTGCCGAGCGCCATGCGCGCTTCCTCGATGGTCCGGCAGATCGTCACGCCCTTTCCCGCCGCGAGACCATCCGCTTTGACGACCAGAGGCGCCGCCCACTTGTTGCGATCGAGCGCGTTGCGCGCGGCCTCCGGCGTCGTGAACGTTTCCCAGCGCGGACCCGGTATGCCGGCCTCGGTCATGAGCTCTTTCGCGAACGTCTTGCTCCATTCGATCTTGGCGGCCTCTTTCGACGGCGCGACGACCGCGACGCTCGCGCGCCGCACGTGGTCCCCGATCCCTTCGGCGACCAGCTCGTCCGGGCCGACGATCGCGAGGTCGATCGCCGAAGCCGCGAGATGCTGCTCCAGGCGGGCGATATCGCGCGGTTCGAAGTCGAGCACGCGCGAGAACAGCGAGACGCCGCCGTTCCCGGGCACGACGTCGATCGTCGCGACGCTGTCACAGCGCGCGAGGCGCCACGCGATCGCGTACTCGCGCCCACCTCCCCCGAGCACGAGACAGTTGAGACCCGGCGCGCCGACCGAGCGGCCGGGACTGCGCTGCTTCCGCTGCTCCGCGATGAGCTGCTGTACCTTTTCGCCGCGCTTGAAGTAGTTCCGAATCTCCTTCAAATCATTCCCACTCCTGCTCAATCTCTCGCCTGCGGCGAGGAGACAGGCTCAGGCTGATGGTGTTCGTCCTCACGCACGCTCGCTGCGGCTCGCTGACGGGGGCCCCTACCCCCGAGCCGCTCGTCCTCACTCCCATTCAATCGTGGCCGGCGGTTTCGATGAGATGTCGTACACGACGCGGTTCACGGCGGCGATCTCGTTCACGATGCGGGCCGACGCGCGCGCGAGCACGTCGTACGGCAGGCGCGCCCAGTCGGCGGTCATGAAGTCCTCGGTCGTCACGGCGCGGAGCGCCA
>JANMSU010000018.1:0-4592 GCA_031389835.1 Chloroflexota bacterium | reverse complement strand
CGGGACCGCGCTCGCAGGCCGCCGCGGTCGCGCGCGGCGCATCGATCTACATCGTCGGCGGGTACGACGGTCAGCGCCTGGTCGCGCAGACGTACGCCTACGACGCGAACGGCGATCGCTGGCGCCAGGTCGCGCCGATCCTGACGACGCGCGATCACCTCGCCGCTGCGCTCCTCGGGACTCGCGTCTGCGCGATCGGCGGTCGCAAGCTCTCGCTCACGACGAATCTCGCGACGTTCGAGTGCTACGACCCGGACGCGGATCGGTGGGAGACGATGCCGAATGCGCCGACCGCTCGCGGCGGTGTCGGGGCTGACGCCGTCGGCCCTCGCCTGGTCTTCGTTGGCGGAGAGCAGCCGAGCGGGACGTACCGGGAGGTCGAGATGTACGACTCCGCGACGCGCGTGTGGTCGCGTCTCCCGGACCTCCCGAACCCGCGCCACGGTATCGGTGTGGTCGCGGTCGGGCGCACGATCTACGTCATGACCGGCGGTCCGACGCCCGGTGGAAGCCAAACGCCTTTATCGGAGGCCATCGACCTCCCGCTTCCGTGATCCAGCGAACACAGGTCGTGTCGGTTCGCGCATTTACCGACGTGGTACGCGCGGGCAGAATCAGCGAGTGGGAAAGGGCTTGGGGCGTCGTCGCCTTCTGATCGCCGCGGTCATCGCCGCGCTGGTGGTCGTCCCGGCAGCTCTGGTCATCACGCAGCAGCGTGCGGCCGCGGCGGCCACGATCCTCTCGATCCTGGACGGCAGCGCGTCGGTGGCGCGCGGCACCGCCGGCTTCAACGCGGCCTCGGACGGCGACATCGTGAACGTCGGTGACCGCGTGCAGACCGCGGAGCGCAGTCACGCGATGGTCACGTTCTTCGACGGTTCGACACTCGAGATCGAGCCCGCGACGACCGTGCAGATCGAGGAAGCCTCGAGCGCGGACAGTGCGATAGCGATCCGCATCTCGCAGACGATCGGTCGCACCTGGGCCAGCGTGCAGAAGCTCACGCGCGCCGACTCGAAGTTCGAGATCCGGACGCCGACGCTGGTCGCGGCCGTGCGTGGCACGGCGTTCATCACAGAGGTGCTGGCCGACGGCACGAGCACGGTGCGCACGACCGACGGCGTCGTCCAGGTCACCGCGCAGGGCCAGACCGTACTCGTCGCGGCGGGCCAGACGGCGACCGCTTCACCGAACACGCCACCATCTGCGCCGGGGTCGGTGAACTCGCCACCGAACCGGCTTCGCTTCGGCATGCACTCGCCCGCGTATCTCGTCGTCATGGACGCGTTCGGTCGCGCCTGTGGGATCGTGATGCCCGGACCGAACGTCGTGCGTCAGATACCCGGCTGTCTCGCGAGCGATCCGGGTACGGATCCACAGCTCGTCGACGTGCCCGACGCGCCCGCGGGCACGTATCGGCTCTTCGCGATAGTGGTCGCGCCCGGTGGCGCGTTCATCACGACCGCGTCGGCGGTGGATGGCTCCGGCGCTCTCTCCTTCAATCACACCGCGAGCGGCAACGGTCAGCCCGGCGCGAAGCTCGCAACGAGCATCGCGGTCACGACCGCATCGAACGGCTCGCTCACGGCGAGCGGCCTCGGTCCGCTGAGCGTCGTCGAGCAGGCGCCGCCCGTGAAGTTCGTTCGCGGTCCGCAGCCACCGCTGCCGACCGCGAGCGGTCTGCCCGATGCCGCGGCGTTCCCGCCGCTGCCCGGGATCGGCTTCGCGGCCGGCACCAACATCACGGTGACAGCACCACCGCTCCCGTCGCCGACCGGACTGCCCCTGGTCACCGTCGGCCCGCTGCCGACACTCGCGCTGCCCACGACGACGCCGGTCGTGCCCACCGCGCCGCCGATCACCACTGCGGTGCCAACGCTGATCCCGACCGTCGCGCCGACACCGGTGCCGACACTCCCACCAACGATCCCGCCGACACCGACGCCGCAGCCGACACCGACCCCGCTGCCGCCGACCCTCAGCGGCGGCACCGCCGCACCGGGTGGGACGCTACCCGTCCTCGGCACCAACTGGCCGGCCGGTGCCGCTATCACGATCAGGTGGTCGGATGGATCGCAGATCGGGAGCGCGGATGTTCAGCCTGACGGCCGGTTCGCGACGGTCCTGCGCATCCCGCAGACCGCGGTTCCGGGCACCACCCACAAGATCACCGCGAGCGGCGGTGGGCGTACGCAGACCGCGGACGTCGTGGTCGGCTACTCGCCGACGCTCACGCTGCTCAACACGTTCCCGCCGCGAGCCGGCACTTCGGTCGCTTACTCAGGCACGGGATGGCCGCCGAGCAGCAATTACACGCTGCTGTTCGATGGACGCGCGATCGGCGGTGGTACGACGTCCGCGGTCGGCACGCTTCTCGGCCCGACCGGCGGCAACCCGACGTTCACCGTGCCAGTCAATACGACGCCCGGCGCGCACACCGTGACGGTGACCTCAGGCAACTACAGCGCGAACGCGTCGCTCACGACGCAATAAGTCGCTAGGCCTTGATCAGGAAGATGGTGCGCACGACGCTACCGCCGCGCCGGAGCGTGACCTTTCCGACCTCGACGCGGTACCCAAGCTTGAAGAAGAGCATGTCGTAGCTCACGGTCGGTGCTCCGAGCGGGATGTCGAGCGACCAGCGTCCATTCGTGTCCGTGCGATAGCTCAAGGCCGTCAGGTCCCCCGCAGTGATGTTCGTGCAAGTGATGCTTCCAAAGGAAACGCAGGCATCCGCCACCGGACGGTTCGTCGCCCGCTCGAGGACGATGATCGTCAGGCGTCCGTAGCCGGGCGGCGGAAAACGCGGCGTGCTCGTTGGACGTGGCGTGGGCAGCGTCACCAGACCCGGTCCGGTCCCGATGCCGATCCCGCCGCCACCGCCACCCGCTCCGCTGGCGGAACCGCCCGCGCCACCTGCTCCACCAGCGCCCGCGCTGGGCGCGGCGGTGGGAGCTGCCGTCGGCGCCGCCGTGGGCTCGGCGCTCGGCGCCGCGACGACGACGACCTCGGGCGCGGTCGTGACCGCACTGCGGCCCCGGCTGAGCTGGACCAGCGGCTGCGGACGTGTCACGTCGGGCGCGACCGCGGCGCTGACGTCGCCCTTGGGCTTGCCGCCCGGCGCGCCGCCGGGGCCGAGAACAAGGAAGACCAGCCCGCAGATCACCGCGAGCGCGACCGCGAGACGCTTCCACGGCATCGCGCGTTTTGGCGCGGTGTCGCGCGGGGCGGCGACGAGCGGAGCGGGGCGGGGGAGACGGGCCGCGATGAGCGCACGCCCGAGTGCGGCGCGAGTGTCGCGCGCGACGGCGATCTCACGCGCGGTGAGCCGCGCGCCCGGAACGCGCAGTCGGGCCGCGGCTCGCGCGGTCGCCCGTGCGTCGCCGTCGCGCACCGACGCGTGCAGCGCCGCGCGACGAGCCGCGAGACGCAGCGCGTCGCGATCATTGATCAAGGTAGATCTCCAGCGCGAGCGTCGTTCCCGGATCGCCGGGCACGAGCTCGTGGTACGCCTTCGTCACGGTCCCGGTGAACTGGCCGTCCTTCAGCAGCTCGAGCGCGAGCGCCGCGATGCGGTCGCCGTCCGCCGCGCGCTCGTGCGCGCCGTACGCGAACACGATCGCGGCATGCCGCCCGGGCGCCTGCGCCGCCAGCAGTTCGCGCACCTCATCCGCGATGCGGCGCTGCTCCGTGCTGGAAAGCGCGGCGTCGGACGAGAGCAGCGCGAGTCCGCTCACTTCGATGCGCAGCACGATCGGCGTGGGATCGATACCCGACGGACGTGCGGCCTGGATAGCGGGCGCGACCGCGTTCGCGGCGAGGAAGATCGCGAACATGCCGAGCAGCAGATCGGCCCACAGCCAGCCCGCGAGATTGAACGAGACGCTGCGATTCGCCGAGCCCTGCATGGCTAACGGCGCGCGATCGAGTCGGCCGCGCGCTCGAGACGTATCGCCGCGTCGCGCAATTTGTCCACGACGCCTTCGAGATCGAAGAGCTGGCCCTCGCGCTCGACCGCGCGTTCGTAGATGCGGCGTTCCTCGGCGGCCATGTCGGCAAGGATCGACTCCGCGTCGCCTGTCCCGAAGTCGAGCGCGCCGAGCGACGACACGTTGCCGAGCAGCGCGCGGATCTCCGACTCCTTCAGCAGCGCCTTGGTGCGCACCTGCGCGTCGCGGATCTCGCTGCGGACGTGCAGCGCGAGCGAGAGCACGATGAGCACGCCGATGAGGCTCGCGTCGGTGATCGCGAGCGTGCTGAAGTTGAGTCCCAGGCGGCCGTCGAACCCTTCCTGCCACAGCAGCAGGAATGGACGTGAGACGAGATCGGGGCGCGCCGTGAGCAGCTCGGCGTACGCGGTCGCCGCGATCGAGAGACCGAACCACGTGACGGCGATCGGCGCGAACACCAGCACGTTCCGGATGACCTCGAGGACGGCCCAGAGACGGGAGTGCTTGCTCGCGAGAAGCTCGGCCAGGCCGCGCGGATCGACCGCGCCGGTGTACGCGGCGGCCTCGGTGGTGCGGCCATCGCGAACGGCGTCGGCGAGACGCGTGAGGAACGTCCCGAGCGACGGCTCGCGCGCGGTCGCC